>DAHUXX010000096.1 GCA_027306955.1 Acetobacteraceae bacterium
GACGACGGTGCCGGATAACGTCCGGCGGGGGCGACCCCAGGGAAAGTGCCACAGAGAACAGACCGCCGGCGCCGCAAGCCGCCGGCAAGGGTGAAACGGTGCGGTAAGAGCGCACCGCGCCCCCGGCAACGGGGACGGCACGGAAAACCCCACCGGGAGCAAGACCGAATAGGGGCGGCAGGTTTCGGCAAGAGCCGCAAGCTCGAGCCGGGGCCAGGGGGTCCCGCCCCGCCGCCCGGGTTGGTCGCGCGAGGCGCGCAGCGATGCGCGTCCCAGAGGAATGGCCGTCCCACCCGCAAGGGCGGACAGAACCCGGCTTACAGGCCGTCTGGCAGCCTGTCCCGCAATCCCGATCCCATGCCGCAACCGTTGACGAAACCTCCTCAGGCCGTGCCGAACCAAATCCCAAACGCCCTTCAAACCCAGGGGTTTCCGCTTTACGCCCGATGACACCCATGTTATCCCATGAAAACCCATGGGGACGGGCACCCCGTGGGCCAGGCAGTAGTGAGGGGCTGGCCGGATGTCCCAGTTCCTGGGCACCCATCCGAACAAGCTGGATGCGAAGGGGAGGGTCTCCATTCCCGCGCCCTTTCGTGCGGCCCTGCGCGGTGTCGATGGCGGCACGGCGACGCTGGTGCTGCGCCCGCACCATACCCATCGCTGCATCGACGGCTTCGCCGCCAGCTATTTCCACACGCTCGCCAGTTCCATGGCGCGGCTCGACCTGTTTTCCGCCGACCAGGAGGATCTCGCGATCGCGCTCTATGCCGACGCGGTGGAGCTGGCGCCGGACAAGGAGGGGCGCATCGTCCTGCCGCAGCAACTGATCGACTGGGCGGGGCTCGAGCAGGGTGCGACCTTTGTCGGCATGGGACGGCAGTTCCAGATCTGGTCGCCCGAGGCCGCGGCCAGGCGCGCAGGGGAGGCACGGCTCGGCGTGCAGTCGCGCCGCCTCGCCGTCCCCGCGCCCTCGCCTGCTCCGGTGGCTGCGCCGGGGGTGGCGCCATGAGCGAGACCGCGCCCCAGGGGCATGTGCCGGTGATGCTCGCCGAGGTGCTGGAGGTGCTGGCGCCGCGCAAGGGCGGCGTTTACCTCGACGCGACCTTCGGCGGCGGCGGCTACGCGGCGGCGATCCTGGAGCGAGGCTGCACGCTGTTCGCGCTGGATCGCGACCCGGCGGCGATCGCGCGCGGTGCCGCGCTGGCGGCGCGCTACCCCGGACGGCTGACGCTCGTTGAGGGACGCTTCGGCGCGATGCTGAACCTGTTGCGCGATCACCGCGTCGTGGCGCTCGAGGGCGTGGTGATGGATCTCGGGGTCTCGTCCTATCAGCTCGACGATCCCGCGCGTGGTTTCAGCTTCCGCGCCGACGGGCCGCTCGACATGCGCATGGGCGCCGAGGGACCCACGGCGGCGGACCTGGTCAACCATCTGCCCGAACGCGAACTTGCCGATCTGCTCTACGAATTCGGCGAGGAGCGGGCGGCACGGCGGATCGCGCGCGCGATCGTCGCGGCGCGCGCCGAGGCGCCGATCACGACCACGCTGGCGCTCGCCGCGATCGTCCGCCGCGCGGTGCCGCGAAGTGCGGACGGGATTGATCCCGCGACGCGAAGCTTCCAGGCGCTGCGCATCCGGGTGAACGACGAGCTGGGCGAGATCACGCGAGCACTCGAGCAGGCTGCCGGTCTGCTGGCGCCAGGCGGGCGGCTCGTTGTCGTCGCGTTCCATTCGCTCGAGGACCGGCTGGTGAAGCGCTTCATGCAGGGTGCTGCCGGCCGTGCGCCGCGCCCCTCGCGGCACCTGCCCGAGAGGCCGCCACGCCAGGCCGGGTTCGCGTTGCTGACGCCGCGCGCGCTGCGACCGAGCGAGGCCGAAGTCGCCGCCAACCCGCGGGCACGCAGCGCGCGGCTGCGCGCCATCGCGCGCGAGGCGGTCAGCATCACACGAGACGCCGCATGATCCGCCCGATCACACTCCTGGCCTTCTTTGCCGCTGCCGGCTCCGGTCTGTATCTCTACCAGACCAAGCTCTCGGCGCAGCTGCTCGACCAGCGGATCACCCACACGGTGAGCGAGATCCGCAAGGCACGGCAGCGGACGGCGCTGCTGACGGCGGAATACGCGCTGCTCAACGATCCGACGCGCCTGCAGCAGCTTTCCAACGAGTTCCTGCAGCTGCCGCCGACCAGGCCGAGCCAGTACGTGACCATGGCGGACCTCGCGTCGCGGCTGCCGCCCGTCGGTCCGCCACCGGCGCCGCCGGCGCCGCCGCAGGAAGTGACACCCCCGGTGGACCTGCCGGGCGCCGCGCCCGGCGGGGTGCCGGGTGGCGTGCCCAGCGGGGCGCCGAACGGCGGCACCCCCATGGCCTCGGCGCCCACCGCTGGCGTGCCCGCCGGCACGGTGCCTCCGACCGTGGCATCCGCCGCAGGACCCAGTGCTGGCCCGTCCAGTGCTGGCACGAGCCATGCCATGCAGCCGGCGGCGGTGAGCGTGGCGTCTGTGCTGGCGCCGCCGCCGCCCGCACCGCCGCCGTCCGGGTCGCCTGGCGTCGTCGCCAGCGGACCAACGCGCACCGTGATCGCTGCGCGGCTCGCGCACGTGGCGCCGGTCCGCACCGCCGGGGTGCACCTGCCTGATATCCGCCGCCTGCTGGCCGAGACGCCAGCGTCGCCGCCAACGACGCTCGCCGACGCGCAGCCGGTGGCGCGTCCGTATGCAAGGCGCGTGGGCTCCGCGCCGCCGCCGGTGCGGACCGCGCAGGTGGTGACGGCGCGGCCCCTGCCGGTGCGCCCTATGGCGGTGCAGCCTGTGGCGATGCGCGCAACGCCGGCGCGGCCCACCGAGGCGGTCTCCATGCTGGGCATGGCCTGGACCGCGCAAAACCGAGCGGTCAACGCGCCCGCCAACGCCCCTGGGGGCAACCGGTGAGTGATCTGCCCGATCGCGCGCCGCCGGAGCCGAGCGCGCCCGCACGGCGCTTCGGCGCGCCGGCAGCCGGGAGCATTCCGCGCATGGAGACGGTGCGTGTCACCGCACCGGACCTGGAACGTCGAGCCGCCATCGCGCGCAGTCACCGGCGGCTGACGGTGGGGATCATCGGCTTCGCCGTGCTGTATGTCGCGGTGGCCATGAAACTTACCGATGCCACGGTCCTGCAGCCGATGCTGCCGTCCAAGGCGCTGATCGCCACCAACGTGCCGCAGCTTCCGCCACGGCAATCCGCGCTGGCCGCGACGCCCGCGGCGCTGCCCATGCTGGGCCACACGCACCGCGCCCCGATCATCGACCGCAACGGCGAGATCCTCGCGATCTCGGTGCCGATGGCGACCGCCTATGCCGATCCGCGGCAGATCGCGGACCCGAAGCACGCGGCGGAAAAGCTCGCGACGGTGCTGCCCAACCTCAACGTGGCGGCGATGACCGCGCGGCTGTCGAGCAACCTGCAGTTCGTCTATGTCGCGCGCGACATCACGCCGGAGCAGGAGATCCGCATCAACGATCTCGGCATTCCCGGCATCGGCTTCCGCGAGACCGAGGTGCGCCGCTATCCGCTCGGCCGCGTCGCCGCCCAGGTGCTCGGCAATGTCGACCGCGCGGGGCACGGCGACATGGGGATCGAGGCGTATTTCGACAAACGGCTGCTGAGCGACCCGAAGCCGCTGCGCCTGTCGCTCGACGTGCGCGTGCAGGCGGTGGTGCGCGACGTGCTCGCGCACGCGTTCCACGAGTTCAAGCCGATCGGCGCCGTGGGCATCGTGATGAACGTCAACACCGGCGAGGTGCTCGCGAGCGTGAGCCTGCCCGACTACAACGCGAACAACTTCAGCAACTCGACGCCGGCGGAGCGGTTCGACCGCGCGGTGCAGGGCGCCTACGAGCCGGGCAGCATCCTGAAGCTCGAAACCCTCTCGATGGCGCTCAACAAGGGGATCATCCATCCCTGGGACGAGTTCGACGCCATCCACCCGATCCATGTCGGGCGCTTCACCATCACCGACTACGAGGGCAAGCACCGCTGGCTCTATCTGCCGGAAGTGCTGGTCTATTCCTCCAATCTCGGCGCCTCGCACATCGCGCTCGCGGTGGGGGGCACGGACCAGCGCGCCTGGCTGCAGCGCGTGGGCATGTTCCGCCGCCTGGGGATCCAGCTGCCCGAGGCAGGCAACCCGATGTTCCAGCCGGCGAGCCAGTGGGGTCCGGCGACGGTGATGACGGTGGGCTTCGGCGAGGGCATCACCGAGCCGCCGATGCAGATCGTGCGCGGCGCCGCGACCATCGTGAACGGCGGCCTGCAGCGCCCGGCGACGCTGCTCGCGGTGGCACCCGGCACCGAGGTTGCCGGCACGCGGGTGATGAAGGAATCGACCTCGATCGTGATGCGCAAGATGATGCGCCTCGTGGTCGCCGACGGCACCGGCATGGCCGCGAACGTGCCAGGTTATTTCGTTGGCGGAAAGACAGGCACGGCGGAGAAGATCGGCGCCAACGGCTACCACCTGCACGTCAACGTCAGCGCCTTCATCTGCGCGTTTCCGATGAATGCCCCCCAATACGCCGTCTACGTCATGCTCGACGCGCCGCACGGCACCAAGGCCACGGGCTATTTCTCCACCGCCGGCGAGGTCTCCGCACCCGCCGCGGGCGAGATCATCGCACGCATCGCCCCGATGCTCGGCCTGCTGCCCGCGACCGGTGCCGAGGCACAGGCGATCGACGCCGAGCTCGCCATGGCCCTGAAGCCGCAGCCGCCGCCTGGCGTGGCGCCGGACGTGATTCCATTCCAGCCGACGCCGCCCAACGCCATCGGCGCGGCACCCGCGTCCGTGCCGACATCGCCCGACGCCTATGGCATGGCGCGGGCATCCCAGCCGACGCCGCCCAACGCCACCGCCATCGCGCCGCTGCCACCGCCACCGCCGCCGCCGCCCGGCGCGGCGGGAGCCGGGCAGCGCCGAGCCGATGCCAGCCGCACGGCGCAGACCGTTGCGCTTCGCTGACGTGATCGCCGCCACTCTGCGAGAAGGCACGCCGCGCGCGCTCGATCCCGCCCACCGCGAGCTCGCCCCTGGCGCCGGCGACGGCACGGTGGACATCACCGGCATCACCGCCGACAGCCGTGCCGTCGGTCCCGGCATGATCTTCGCGGCCCTGGCCGGGACGCGCACCGACGGGCGGCGCTTCATTGCGGATGCCGTGGCGCGCGGGGCTGCGGCCGTGCTCGCGCCCGCGGGCACGATATGGCCCGAGGGCGTGGCGCGGCGGCCAATGATCGAGGACGCGCAGCCGCGCCGGCTGCTCGCGCGCATTGCGGCGACGCTCGCCGGGCCGGCGCCGCGCACGCTCGCCGCCGTCACCGGCACCAACGGCAAGACCAGCAGCGTCGATTTCCTGCGCCAGATCTGGACCCGCGCCGGGCTGCGCGCGGCCAGTATCGGCACGCTGGGCGTCATTGCGGAAAGCGAACAAATCGGTGCCGGACTCACCTCTCCCGACCCGGTGACGCTAGCCAACACGCTGGCGCGACTGGCGCGGGCGGGCGTCGCCGACGTGGCGATCGAGGCCTCCTCGCACGGGCTCGATCAGTTCCGGCTCGATGGCTGCGTGTTCGCGGCCGCGGCGTTCACCAACCTGACGCGCGACCATCTCGACTATCACGCCACCATGGCGGCCTATCGCGCGGCCAAGCTCAGGCTGTTCGAGGAGTTGCTGCGCGACGGCGGCACGGTGGTCGCGACGACGGCGCTCGACGGCGAGACCGCGGCGGCGCTGATGGCGATCGCGGCGCGGCGGCGGCTGCCGCGGGTGCTGGTGGGCGAGGCGCCGGAGGCCGACCTGCGCCTGCTCGCCGCGACGCCGTTGCCGGAAGGACAGGAGCTCGCGGTCGCGGCGCATGGGACGACGCACCGGCTGATGCTGCCGGTGGCGGGGCTCTTCCAGGCGGACAACGCGCTGGTGGCGGCCGCGCTGGCCGAGGCGCTGGGCACCGACCCGTGGCCGCATCTGGCGCACCTGGCGCCGGTACGCGGGCGGATGGAGCGCGCGGCGGTGCTGGCCAACGGGGCGGCGGCGTATGTCGATTACGCGCACACGCCGGACGCGCTGGAGCGCCTGGTGGCGGCGCTGCGGCCGCACACGCATGGACGCATCATCCTGGTGTTCGGCGCCGGCGGCGACCGCGATCCCGGCAAGCGGCCGCTGATGGGCGCGGTGGCGCGGACGGCCGATGTCGCCATCGTCACCGACGACAATCCGCGCGGGGAGGATCCCGCGACCATCCGCGCGACCATCCTCGCCGCCTGCCCTGGCGCCATCGAGATCGGCGACCGGGCGCGGGCGATCGCCGAGGGGCTGGCGATGCTGCGCGCGGGCGACGTGCTGGCGGTGGCGGGCAAGGGGCACGAGCAGGGGCAGATCGTGGGCAGGACGGTGCTGCCGTTCGACGACGCCTGCGTGATCCGTGAGCTCGCGGGGGCAGCGCGATGACGCTGTGGAGTTCGCGCGACCTGCGGGCAGCGACGGGTGGCACCGGCGGCGCCGACGCCACCGGCGTTTCCATCGACACGCGCACGCTGGCGCCGGGCGACCTGTTCGTCGCCCTCGTGGGCGAGAATGCCGATGGACATCGTTACGTTGCCGATGCGCTGGCCCGGGGTGCGGCCTGCGCCATGGTGCATGCCGAGGTTCCGGGGTTCGGGGGCGATGCGCGGCTGTTGCGCGTGGCCGATACGCTCGCGGGCCTGGCCGATCTCGGGCGGTTCGCGCGGACGCGCTTCACCGGCAAGGTCGCGGCCATCACCGGCAGCGTGGGCAAGACCACGGCGAAGGCCATGCTGGCGCGGATCCTCGCGGCGCATGGCGCGACGCATGCGGCGGTGGCTTCCTACAACAACCAATGGGGCCTGCCGCTGACGCTCGCGCGCATGGCACCGGACGCGGCCTACGCGGTGGTCGAGATCGGCATGAACCATGCCGGCGAGGTCGCCCCCCTCGCCCACCTCGCGCGGCCGCACCTGGCGCTGATCACCGCGATCGCGCCCGTCCATGTCGGGCATCTCGGCAGCCTCGAGGCGATCGCCGACGAGAAGGGCTCGATCTTTTCCGGGCTGGAGCCGGGCGGGGTTGCCGTGATTCCCGCCGAGGCGCCGCATGCCGGGCGGCTGCGGGCGGCGGCGGGCGGGCACACGGTGTTGAGCTTTGGCACTGGCCGTGAAGCGGACGCGCGCCTGATCGAGGCCGAGAGCGACGCAAGCGGGGTGCGGCTGCGCGCACGGGTGCTTGGCGTCGAGATCGAAACGAGTCTCGCCGCACCGGGGGCGCACATGGCGATGAATGCCACCGCGGCGATGCTGGCGGCGAGCGCGCTCGGGATCGCGCCCCGCGAGGCAGCGGCGACGCTTTGCGGATTTGCGCCAGTCCGCGGGCGGGGCGAGCGGCGGGTGCTGCATGTGCGCGGGGGCGAGGCCCTGCTGCTTGACGAGAGCTACAACGCCTCCGCCCCTTCGGTGCGCGCGGCGCTGGCGGTGCTGGCCTTGCAGAAGGCCGAACGGCGCGTCGCGGTGCTGGGCGACATGCTCGAATTGGGCGAGGCGGGGCCGGCGGAGCACCTCTCGCTGGTGCCCGACATCGCGCGCGACGCCGACCGGCTGCATGTCTGCGGACGGCTGATGCGGCTGGTCTACGACGCGGTGCCGGAGCGGTTGCGGGGGGTCTGGGCCGAGGATTCGGACGCGCTGGCACCGCAGGTCGTCGCCGATCTCTCCGCCGGGGACGCGGTGCTGGTGAAGGGCAGCCTGGGCTCGAGGATGGCGCGAATCGTCGCCGCTCTGGAAGAGGCGGCCGCCTGATGCTGTTCGATCTCACCCGCCACCCCGGCGTCCACTTCTTCCTGTTCAACCTGATCCGCTACCTGACCTTCAGGTCCGGGGCGGCGTGCATGACATCGCTGCTGGCGAGCCTGGTGTTCGGCGGGCCGCTGATCCGCTGGCTGCGCTCCGTGCAGCGCGCCGGACAGCCGATCCGCCCGGACGGGCCGGAGCGGCACCTGATCGAGAAGAAGGGCACGCCCACCATGGGCGGCGTGCTGATCCTGACGACGCTCGCCGTCTCCACGCTGCTGTGGGCGGACCTGCACAACGTCTATGTCTGGACCGTGCTGCTGCTGACGCTCGGCTATGGCGTGCTGGGCATGCTCGACGACGCGATCAAGCTCACCCGCGCCTCGTTCCGCGGCCTCTCCGGGCGTGGCAAGCTGATGGTGCAGGCGGTGCTCGGCCTCGTGGCCGCGAGCGTGATCATGACGACGACGGGCGGGTCGCTCGGCTCCTCCGTCGCGGTGCCGGTGTTCAAGTCGGTGCTGATCCCGCTGGGCTACGGGTTCCCGGTGTTCGGAATGCTGGTGATGGTCGGCGCCTCCAACGCGGTGAACCTGACCGACGGGCTCGACGGGCTCGCGATCTTGCCGACCATCATCGCGGCGGGGGTGTTCGCGATCATCTCCTACCTGGTCGGCAACCGCATCTTCGCCGACTACCTGCAGCTGCATCCGGTGCCGGGGGCGGGCGAGCTGTGCGTGTTCCTCTCGGCGCTGATCGGCTCCGGGCTCGGCTTCCTTTGGTTCAATGCGCCGCCGGCGGCGGTGTTCATGGGGGATACCGGCAGCCTGGCGCTGGGCGGCGCGCTCGGGGCCGTCGCGGTCGCGGTGAAGCACGAGATCGTGCTTGCGATCGTGGGTGGGTTGTTCGTGCTGGAGACGGTCTCGGTGATCGTGCAGGTGTTCTGGTTCAAGCGCACCGGCAAGCGCGTGTTCCTGATGGCGCCGCTGCATCACCATTTCGAGAAGAAGGGCTGGAGCGAGCCGACCATCGTCATCCGCTTCTGGATCATCGCCGTGATCCTGGCGCTGGTCGGGCTTGCGACGCTGAAGATCCGATGATGTTCCGCAACGACCTTTTCGCCGGACGACGCTACGCCGTGGTGGGGCTGGGCCGCGCCGGGCTGCCGGCGGCACTTGCCCTCGCCGCGATGGGGGCGCAGGTGGTGGCGTGGGACGACGACGAGGCGGCACGGCAGGCCGCCGCCGCCGCCGGGGTACGCGTGGGCATTCCGGCGATGGCAGGGCTCGACGCGCTGGTGCTGTCGCCGGGAATTCCGCACCTGCTGCCGCAGCCGCACAGGCTGGCCGCGCTGGCGCGTGAAGCCGGCGTGCCGATCCTGACCGATGCCGAGCTGCTCCATGCCGCCGTGCGTGCGATGGGCTCGCGCGCGCGCTTCGCCGGCATCACCGGGACCACCGGCAAGTCCACGACCACGGCGCTGCTCGCGCATATCCTGGCCGGCGCCGGGCGACCCGTGGCGGCCGGGGCCAATCTCGGGCCAGCGGCGCTGTCGCTGCCGCTGCTGCCC
>DAHUXX010000130.1 GCA_027306955.1 Acetobacteraceae bacterium
GACCGCCGTGGGCGCCCAGACCGCCGCGAACATCCGGCCCGCCCCGGCACAGGCGCTGACGGACGTCTCCCCTGCCTCCGCCCTTGCCTCGACGCTCGGTACCTCGACGGCGGCGGCCGCGCAGGCGGCCAAGGCCAGCACCATCGTGCTCGGCGCCACCGCCGACGCCTGGCTCGAGGTCCGCGACCCCGCGGGCAAGGTTCTGCTCAACCGGGTGCTGCACAAGGGCGATACCTGGACAGTACCAGACCAGAAGGGCCTGGAGCTGACCACCGGCAACGCCGGCGGCACGACCATCACGGTCGGCAGCCTGGTCATCCCCTCGCTCGGTGGCAACGGCGCGGTACGCCGCAATCTGCCGCTCGATCCCGCCGTGATCCGCGCCGGCGGCTTGGCAGCCGACGCCACCCCGCCTAATCAGGGGCCTAATCAGGGCGCGCCCACGACGAATTAGAGACCACGAACCAGACTCGCGACCACGGCCCCCGGGGCTTCAGGCTTGGCGCGCCGCCCGGCCAGCCCCATCCTGTATCCACAACACGATCGAGCCGGTCATGACCAGCTACCGCGCCTACCAGCACATCGAGCGTCGCCGTTCGCGCCAGATCCATGTCGGCCCCGTGCCGGTCGGCGGCGACGCCCCGATCACGGTGCAGACCATGACCAACACGCCGACCACGGATGTCGCGGCCACGGTCGCGCAGATCCACCGCGCCGAGCGCGCCGGCGCGGACATCGTGCGCGTCTCCTGCCCGGACCGGGAAAGCGCGCTCGCGCTCAAGGACATCGTCCGCCAGGTGCATGTCCCGATCGTGGCCGACATCCATTTCCACTACCGCCGCGCCATCGAGGCGGCGGAGAGCGGCGCCGCCTGCCTGCGCATCAACCCCGGCAACATCGGCTCGCCGGAGCGCGTGCGGGAGGTCATCAAGGCCGCCCGCGACCACGGCTGCTCCATGCGCATCGGCGTCAACGCCGGCTCGCTGGAGAAGCACCTGCTGGAGAAATACGGCGAGCCCAACCCGGAGGCGCTGGTGGAATCCGCGCTGGAACACGCGAAAATCCTGCAGGACCACGACTTCCACGAGTTCAAGATCAGCGTGAAGGCGTCCGACGTCTTCCTCGCCGTCGCCGCCTATCAGCAGCTCGCCGAGGTCTGCGACCACCCGCTGCATATCGGCATCACCGAGGCCGGCGGCAGGCGCACCGGCACCGTGAAGAGCGCGATCGGGCTCGGCACCCTGCTCTGGGCCGGCATCGGCGACACGCTGCGCGTCTCCCTTTCCGCCGAACCGGAGGAGGAAGTGCTGGTCGGCTGGGAGCTGCTGAAGTCGCTCGGCCTGCGCCACCGCGGCGTGCGGATCATCTCCTGCCCCTCCTGCGCGCGGCAGGGCTTCAACGTCATCGACACGGTGCAGAAGCTGGAGGAACGGCTCGCCCACATCGAGACGCCGCTGACGCTCTCCATCATCGGCTGCGTGGTGAACGGCCCCGGCGAGGCGCTGATGACCGACCTCGGCCTCACCGGCGGCGGCGCCGGGCGGCACATGGTCTACTCGGCCGGCAAGACGGACCACACGATCGCCGCCGGGGATATGATCGAGCACATCGTGGAACTGGTCGAGAAGCGCGCCGCCGAACTGGCCGCGCCGGCCAAGGTCGCAGCAGAATAATGCAGGCTCTGCCCGCGCCCAGCAGGGGAGCGCCCTCCCCTGCACCTCAATTATGAGCGCACTTCAGCCGGCGCGGGGGACGCGCGACCTCATCGGCGAGGATGCTCGCCGCCATTTCCACGTGATCGAGACCGCGCGGCGCATTGCCGCCGTTTGGGGCTTCGACGAGTGGGCGACGCCGGTCTTCGAGGACACCCGAGTCTTCGCCCGCGGCCTCGGCGATACCTCCGACGTGGTGATGAAGGAGATGTACACCTTCGCGGACCGCGGCGGCGACAGCATCACCCTGCGCCCCGAGGCGACGGCCGGCATCTGCCGCGCCCTGGTCTCCAACGGTCTGACGCAGACGCTGCCGCAGAAGGTTTTCTACACTGGCCCGATGTTTCGCTACGAGCGGCCGCAGAAGGGCCGCTACCGCCAGTTCCACCAGATCGACGTCGAGGTGCTGGGCAGCCCCGAGCCGCTGGCGGACGCCGAGGTCATCGCCTGCGGCTGGACCATCCTGCAGGCGCTCGGCGTCGCGAAGGACGTGACGCTGGAACTCAACACGCTGGGCGACAAGGCCTCGCGGGACGCCTATCGCGCCGCTCTCGTCGACTATTTCTCGGCGCACAAATCCTCGCTGAGCGAAGACAGCCTGGCGCGGCTGGAACGCAACCCGCTGCGCATCCTCGACTCCAAGGACGAGGGCGACCGCCACGTCGTCGCGGGCGCGCCGGTGATCGACCCCCACCTCACGCCGGATGCCGCTCGCTTCTATGACGGCGTACGCCGCCATCTCACGCATTTCTCCATCCCCTTCGTCGAGAACCGCCGCATCGTGCGCGGGCTCGACTACTACAGCCACACCGCCTTCGAGTTCGTGACCTCCGCGCTCGGCGCCCAGGGCACGGTGATGGGGGGCGGCCGCTACGACGGCCTGGTCGAGGAGATGGGCGGCCCGCACACGCCCTGCATCGGCTGGGCCGCGGGGGTCGAGCGCCTGGCGATGTTGCTTGCAGCCCCGCCTGCCCCGCCCGCGCCGGTCGCCGTCATTCCGGTCGGCGAGGCGGCGGAGGCCGCCGCGATCGGCGTGCTGCAGGTGCTGCGCGCGGCCGGCATCCGCGCGGAAGCCGAGTATCGCGGCAACCTCAAGCGCCGCATGGAGCGCGCCAACCGCGCCGGCGCGCGTGCCGCCATCATCCTCGGCGATGACGAGATCGCCCGCGGCGTCGCCCAGCTCAAAAACCTCGCCAGCGGCATGCAGTCCGAGGTGAAGCTCGCGGAGTTGGCGGCTAAGCTGGGCTGATGGACGCCCATCGCCTCGACCGCATCGCGCTCCGCGCCGAGGAACTGCGCGCGGAACTCGCCGCCGGCTCGCTGACCGGCGAGGCCTATGTGCGCGCCACCCGCGAGCTCGCCTCGCTCGAACCGGTGGTGGAACAGATCGCCGCCCTGCGCCGCGCCGCGGCCGAGGCGCGCGACGCCGCGGCGGCGCTCGCCGACCCCGAGCTGAAGCCGCTCGCCGAGGAGGAGCTGCTCCGCCTCAGGAGCGAACTGCCGGTGCTGGAGCTCGCCGTCCGCCGCGCCCTGCTGCCGCGCGACGAGGCCGATGAGCGCGCCGCGATCCTGGAAATCCGCCCCGCGGCCGGCGGCGACGAGGCCGGGCTGTTCGCCGCCCAGCTCTTCGCCGCTTACCAGAAATACGCCGCGCTCCGCGGCTGGCGCTTCGAGGTGCTCGAATACGACGCGACCGAGGTCGGTGGCGTGAAGGGCGCCATCGGCGAGATCACCGGCGCC
>DAHUXX010000146.1 GCA_027306955.1 Acetobacteraceae bacterium
ATGATGTGCGCGACCTCGGCCGGCAGCCAGACGGCTTCCGCGGACTTGGTGACGTCGCGCATGGCGGTGAAGCTACGGAAATTGGGCTCGATATGCGCGAGGCGGCGCGGGTAGCCCTGGGGCACGACGAGGACGGGCACGCTCTCGCCGAAGGCCTGGGCGACGCCGCCATAGGCGTTCTCCGAGCCTGGCCCGTGCTGCATGGCGAAGGCGCCGAGCTTGCGGCCGGAGGTGACGCGCGAGATGGCGTCGGCCATGTGCAGGCCGATGCGCTCCTGGCGGACGATGATGGGGCGGATGCCGGCGGCCGCGGCGAACTCGATGAGGTGGTTGACGGGGTAGGCGCAGAGGATTTCCATGCCCTCGCGCTTCATGATCTCGGCGATCGCGGCACCCAGTTTCATGGTGTTTCCCCGTTGTTTGGGGGCAGCGTAGGCGCTGGGGGCGCGGTGGCAAAGAGCGGGGCTGGGCGGGTGGCGGAGATGGACACGGATTCATAGCGCCGAATTGGCGTTCGGCGCCGGGCGGGCTTAGGTCGTGGCCGGAACGATAAGGGAGCGACGCGATGCGTTCAATTCCAGGTGTCCTGGTGCTGGCGATGGCGGCGCCGATTCTGACGCAGGCGGCGCTGGCGCAGACGACGATGTCGCCGCCGCCGGCGGCGCTGGGGAAGACCGAGGCGCCGATCACGATCCCGGGTCCGGCGAAGCTGGCGACGCCGTTGCCGGAGCCGCCGCTGCCGGAGGGCGCGTCGGTCGAGGAGTATCTCTTGGCGGCGCAGCATGCGATGGGCGTCAATGACGTGAGGCTGGCGCGCGGGGCGCTCGAGCAGGCCGAGACGCGGGCGCTGACGCGCTCGGTGCGGCCGTCGCGGGCGAACATACCGGCAAAGGCCGGGCTGGTCGGCGCGATTTCGGCGACGCGCGCCGCGCTGGACCGCGGCGACTGGGCGGGGGCGAACGCGTCGCTGGCGCGGGCGCTGGAGATGGCCAAGAAGAAGGATTAGGCGGCGCGGGCGGCCTTCGCCAGCAGGCCTGTGTGCAGATGGCGTAGCGCGGAGGCGGCGGGCTCCGTGAGGATCGGCGCGCAGCCGCGCTCGGCCCAGATCCGCGCGGCATGGTTCTGGGCGAAGTCCGGGTGGAGGCGGGTGGCGGCCTCGCCCGCGAAGGCGTCGCGGTTACCGGTGTCGAGGTAGGTTTCGCAGGCGAGCCCCTCGGCGAGGATGGCGTCGTGGCGGTCGAGTTCCACGTGCCAGTAGGTGATGCGGGTTCGTGGTTCCTGAGCGATGCTGGTTCCGTTGGCGAGGTGGCGGATGGGGATGAGCGAGCCGTCCACGAGCACCGCGTGGTCCGGGGAGAGGATGAGGTCGCCGGCGGGGAGGTTCTTGCCGAAATCGTCGGCGTGCACGCGGATCGGGTTGACGTCGTATGGACGTGGGTGGCGCTGGGGCTCGACGGTTCGGTGGCCGAGCCAGGCGATGCGGGCGAGGCGGCCGGAGAGCGTGGCGACGCGGACGCCAATGGCGAGGTCTTCAACGGGGACTTCACCGCATTCGGTCAGGATTTCGGTACCCTCGGCGAAGCAGGCGAGGGTGTACGAAAAGAGTGTGCCGTCGGTGGCGCTGCCGCCGCTGCTCGTCGTGCCGTAGAGCGTGCCGTTGATGTCGGTGAGGCCGCCGATGGGCACGGAGCCGTTGTTGCCGTTGAAGGTGACGAGGGTCTGCAGCGAGTTGCCCGCGATGTTGTATGCGAACAGCGAGCCGTCGCCGGCGGTGCCGTCGTTGATTGTGGTCCCGTAGAGCGTGCCGTTGACGTCGAGAAGGCCAGCGGCGGGGCCGCCGCCGCTCGGGCCGGTGAAGCTGGCGAGTGCGTCCAGCGTGCCGGCCGCGATGTTGTAGGCGAACAACGTGCCGGCGTCGGCGGTGCCGCCTGAGATCGTCGTTCCGTAGAGCGTGCCGTTCACGTCGATGACACCGCCGTAGGGGGAATGGCCGTTGGTGCCGTTGAAATTCGCAAGGGTTTCCAGCGTGCCGGCGGCGAGATCGTAGGCGAACAGCGTGCCGTCGCCGGAGGTGCCGCCGTAGTTGGTCGTCCCGTACAGGGTGCCGCTGACGTCGATCAGGCTACCGACCGGAGTGGCGCCGTCCGTGTTGTCGAAGCTGAAGAGGGTCTGCAGCTTGGCGGTGGCGACGTCGTAGGCGAAGAGCGTGCCGTAGGACGTGCCGACGCCGCCCGATTGGGTGGTCCCGTAGAGGATGCCGCCGACGTCGATGACGGCACCGTGGGGGTTGGCGCCGTCGTTGGCGTTGAACGAGACGAGGACCTGCTCCTGGCCTGAACCTGGGTCGTAGGAGAACAATGTACCGTAGCCGGAAGCGCTGCCGCCGTTGAAGGTTGTCCCGTACAGCGTGCCGCCGACGTCGACGAGGCCGGAGGTGGGGGCGGCGCCATCGGTCGAGCCGCCGATGGCGCCGGAAAAATTATAAAGGACGTTCCAGGTGCCGGAGGCCGTGTTGAAGGAGAACAGCGTGCCGAAGCCGCTCGTTCCACCGCTGTTGCCGGTGCCGTAGAGCGTGCCGCTGATGTCGACGAGGTCGCCCTCCGGGCTGTTGTTGGTGGCGTCGAAATTGGCCAACGTGGTGAAGGTGCCGCTCATCGTTCGACCTCATGCCGGATGGGAACGAAACTGCCGCGTCGGGAGCCTGATCAATTGTTCCATGGGCGGGCGGAAGCCGCCAGGTCGCGATGAACGACGCAAGTGGCGATGGCTGGAACCAGATCGGCAGGCGGGCCGTCGCGGAGGGCCGCAAGGCGGGGGCTGTGCGGCGTGCCGATCATTTGTATGAGACTGGGCTCGTTTCGCGGGGCGGGAGGAGGCGATGTCGGGACTGGTGGTGGCGCTCGATCAGGGGACGACGTCGACGCGCGCGATCGCGTTTCGCGCGCCGGACCTGGTGCCGGTGGCGACGGCGCGGCGGGAACTGTCGCAGCATTTTCCGGCCTCGGGCTGGGTGGAGCACGCGCCGGAGGATCTCGTCGGGCACAGCCGGATCGTGCTGCGCGAGGTGCTGGAGGCGGCGGGGGCGCGGTCCTCCGAGGTGGCGGCGATCGGCATCACCAACCAGCGCGAGACGACGGTCTTGTGGGACCGGCGGACCGGGCGCGCGGTGCATCCGGCGATCGTCTGGCAGGACCGGCGGACCGAGCCCGCCTGTGCGGCGCTGCGTGGCACGGCCAGCGAGGCGTTGGTCACGGCGCGGACCGGGCTGCTGGCGGACCCGTATTTCTCGGCGACCAAGCTCGCGTGGATTCTGGACAACGTGGCGGGGGCGCGGGAGGCGGCGGCGGGGGGGCACCTCGCGTTCGGGACCGTCGATACCTGGCTGCTGTGGCACATGACCGGCGGACGCGTGCATGCGACGGACGCGACGAACGCGAGCCGGACGATGCTCTACGACATCCACAAGGGGGCGTGGGACGAGGAGTTGCTGGCGCTGTTCCGGGTGCCTCGCTCGGTGTTGCCGGAGGTGCGCGACAGCGCCGGGGATTTCGGGATTCTGGCGGGGGAATGGCTGGGCTTCGCGGTGCCGATCCGCGGCATCGCGGGCGACCAGCAGGCGGCGATGGTGGGTCAGGCGTGTTTCTCGCGCGGCATGGTGAAGTCCACCTACGGCACCGGCTGCTTCCTGCTGCTGCACACGGGCGGGGAGGCCGTTGCATCATCGAACCGGTTGCTGACGACGGTCGCGTTGCAGCTCGCGGGGCGGCGGACCTACGCGCTGGAGGGGGCGATCTTCGTCGCCGGCGCGGCGGTGCAGTGGCTGCGCGACGGGCTGCGCGTCATCGCCGATGCCTCCGAGACCGGAGCCCTCGCGTCTACCGCCGACGACGCCCAGTCCGTGACGCTCGTGCCGGCGTTCACGGGGCTGGGCGCGCCGTGGTGGGACGCTGAGGCGCGTGGCGCGATCTTCGGCCTCACGCGCGCGACGGGGCCGCGGGAGCTGGCGCGGGCGGCGCTGGAGAGCGTGGGGCAGCAGACCGCGGACCTGATGGACGCGATGCGCGCGGACATGGGGACGGTCGGCGAGACGGTGCTGCGCGTGGATGGCGGCATGGTGGCGAGCGACTGGACCATGCAGTTCCTGGCCGACATCCTTGGGGCACCCGTGGACCGGCCCGTCGTGCAGGAGACGACGGCGCTGGGGGCGGCGTATCTGGCGGGGATGGCGGCAGGGGTTTGCCCCGGGCCCGCGGCGTTCGCGCAAACGTGGTCGCTCGATCGGCGGTTCGTGCCGGCGATGGCGGCGAAGGAACGGGCGCGGCGCCGGGCGCTGTGGGCGCAGGCAGTGCGGCGGACGCTGAGCCGCGTCTGAGCCCGCCCATCTGAACCGGCCATTTGACGCAAGGCCGGGTTCGCGCCATGTCGGGCGCGGTAGCTTCCGGGATGGAAAGCGTGATCCTGCTGATCGACAACTACGACAGTTTCACCTTCAACCTCGTCCACTTCCTGGGCGATCTCGGGGCGCGCTGCGAGGTCTGGCGCAACGACGCGCTGGGCGTGGCCGAGGCGATGGCGAGGCGACCGGAGGCGATCGTGCTGTCGCCGGGACCGTGCACGCCCAACGAGGCGGGGATCTGCCTCGACCTGATCGGGGCGGCCGCTGCTGCTGGCGTGCCGCTGCTCGGCGTGTGCCTCGGGCATCAGGCGATCGGCCAGGCGTTCGGGGGCCGGGTGGTGCGGGCACCGGTGCCGATGCACGGCAAGATGTCGGCGATCCGCCATCGCGGCAGCGACGTGTTCGCGGGCCTGCCGGACCCGGTGCGGATGACGCGCTACCACAGCCTGGTGGTGGAGCGGGCGAGCCTGCCGGACGTGCTGGAGGTGACGGCCTGGATCGAGGGCGGCGTGGAGGACGGGCTGGTCATGGGGCTCGCGCACCGGACGCTGCCGGTCTGGGGTGTGCAGTTCCACCCGGAGAGCATCGCGAGCGAGCACGGGCACGCGCTGCTGGGGAATTTCCTGCGGCTCGCGCGGCCGACCATGGATCGCGCGGCATGAGCGGTGTTGCGGCGGGCAACCTCAAGCCAGTGCTGGGGCGGCTCGCGCTGGGCGAGACGCTTTCGGAGGTCGAGGCGGAGGAAACATTCGGCACGGTGATGGCCGGCGAGGCGACGCCGGCGCAGATCGCGGGCATGCTGATGGCGATGCGCGTGCGGGGCGAGACCGTGGCCGAGATGGTCGGCGCGGTGCGGGCGATGCGCGCGCGGATGATCGCGGTCGAGGCGCCGGAGGGGGCGATCGACGTCGTCGGCACCGGCGGCGACGGGGCGGGGACTCTCAACATCTCGACCGCGGCGGCGTTCGTGCTTGCGGGCGGCGGCGTGCCGGTCGCCAAGCACGGCAACCGGGCGCTGTCGTCCAAGTCAGGGGCGGCGGACACGCTGGCGGCGCTGGGCGTGAACGTGGATGTGAAGCTCGAGCGGCTCGCGGATATCCTGCGCACCGTGGGCTGCGTGTTCCTGTTCGCGCCGCGGCACCATGCGGCGTTGCGCCATGCCGCGGGGCCGCGCGTGGAGCTGGGGACGCGGACGATCTTCAACCTGCTGGGGCCGCTGGCGAACCCGGCGCGGGTGAAGCGCCAGCTCACCGGCGTGTTCGACGGTGCCTGGTCGCGGCCGATGGCCGAGACGCTGGCGGCGCTGGGTACCACCGATGCCTGGCTGGTGCACGGGATGGGGCTCGACGAGCTGACCGTCGCGGGACCGAACCAGGTGGTGGCGCTGTCGCAGGGCGAGATCCGCGAGTTCGTGCTGGACGCCGCGGAAGCCGGGCTGCCGGCGGCGCCGGTCTCGGCGATCCATGGCGGGGACGCGGAGACCAATGCCGCGGCGCTGCTGGCGCTGCTGCGCGGGGCTGAGGGCCCCTACCGGGACACGGTGCTGCTCAATGCCGGCGCGTCGTTCATCGTGGCGGGGCGGGCTGGCGACATCCGCGAGGGGGTCGCGATGGCGGCGCGCTCGATCGATTCCGGGGCGGCGCTGGCGGTGCTGGAGGCGTTGCGGCGCGAGACGCATGCCTGAGGGGCCGGGCGTGAGCGCCGCCGCCATGGGCGATACGCTGGCGAGGATCTGTGAACGCACGCGCGCGGACGTGGCACTGCGGCGCAGGACGATCGACGACGGGCTGCTCGCTGCGCGCATCGGCCAGGTGAGCGCGCCGCGCGGCTTCGCCCGCGCGCTGATGGACCGGGCGGCCGAGAAGGGCGTGGGGCTGATTGCCGAGATCAAGAAGGCCTCGCCCTCCGGCGGGCTGATCCGGGAGAAATTCGACCCCGCGGCGATCGCGCGTGAATACGAGGCGGCGGGGGCGGCGTGCCTTTCGGTGCTGACCGACGCGCCGTTCTTCCAGGGCGACCCTCTGCACCTGGAGACGGCTCGGGCGGCCACCAGGCTGGCGGTCCTGCGCAAGGATTTCATGCTCGATGCCTGGCAGGTGCGCGAGAGCCGGGCGATGGGGGCGGACTGCATCCTGCTGATCATGGCGGCACTCTCGGACGCCGAGGCGCGGGGGCTGGAGGCGACGGCGTTCGCGCTGGGGATGGACGTTCTGGCGGAGGTGCACGACGAGGCGGAGCTGGAGCGGGCACTTGGGCTGCGCACGCGGCTGATCGGCATCAACAACCGCGATCTGCGCACGCTGAGGACGGATATCGCGACCGGGCTGGCGCTGGCGCCGCACGTGCCGCCGGACCGGTTCGTGGTTGCCGAGAGCGGGATCCGCGACGCGGCAGACATCGCGCGGTTCCGCGAGGTGGGGGTGAGCGCGTTCCTGGTGGGCGAGAGTCTGTTGCGGCAGGCGGACGTGGGCGCCGCGGTGCGGGCGCTGATCGGATGAGCGGGCTCACGCATTTCGACGCCGCGGGCAAGGCGCGGATGGTCGACGTCGGCGAGAAGGCGCCGACGCGCCGGGTGGCTGTCGCCGCGGGGCGCGTGGTGATGAAGGCCGAGACCGCTTCGCTGGTGGCGAGCGGGACGGCGGCGAAGGGGGATGTGCTCGGGGCGGCGCGGATCGCGGGGATCATGGCGGCCAAGAAGACGTCGGACCTGATCCCGCTGTGCCATCCGCTGGCGCTCTCGTCGGTCGGGCTGGATTTCAGCGTGGGCGCGGATTGCGTGGAGATAGAGGCGACGGTGGCGACGACGGGGCCGACGGGTGTCGAGATGGAGGCGTTGACGGCGGTCTCGGTGGCGGCGCTCACGATCTACGACATGCTGAAGGCGGTGGACCGGGGCATGCGGATCGAGGCGGTGCGGCTGCGCGAGAAGTCCGGCGGGCGTTCCGGGGAATTTCGCGCGCCGTGAGGAGGGCACCATGATCAGTGTCGCGCAGGCGCGGGCGCGCATCGTGGCGGCGATGCGTCCGACCGCGCCCGAGATGGTGGGCCTGGCTGAGGCGTGGGGGCGTGTGGCCGCCGCCGGCCATGCCGCCCGGCTGACGCAGCCGCCGGCCGATGTCTCGGCGATGGACGGGTTCTGCCTGCGCGCGGCGGACGGGGCGCTGGGCGCGCGGCTTTCCATCGTGGGCTCGGCGCCGGCGGGGCATCCATGGTCCGGCACGGTGGGGCCGGGGCAGGCGGTGCGCATCTTCACCGGCAGCGTGATCCCCGCAGGGGCGGACGGGATTCTGATCGTCGAGGATTCGGCCGAGGAAGACGAGGTGCTGGAGGTGCGCGAGGCGGTGGTCGCGGGGCGGCACATCCGCCGCGCCGGGCAGGATTTTGCCGCGGGCGACGTGCTGGTGGCTTCGGGCACGCGGATCGGCGCGCGGGCGGTGGGGCTGCTGGCGGCGGGGAACCACCCCTGGGCCCGCGTGCACCGGCGGCCGCGCGTGGCGTTGCTCGCGACCGGTGACGAGATCGCGTTGCCGGGGGAGCCGATCCCGGCCGGCGGGATCGTCAGTTCGAACGCGCATGCGCTGGCGGCGCTGGTGCGCGCGGGCGGGGGCGAGCCGGTGGTGCTGCCGGTTGCGGCGGACAACGAGGCGGCGCTGCTGGCGGCGGTCGAAGGGCTGTCCTGCGACCTGCTGGTGACGACCGGGGGCGCCAGCGTGGGAACGCACGACCTGGTGCAGCCGGTGCTGGCCGGTCGCGGGCTCCGGACGGATTTCTGGAAGATCGCGATGCGGCCGGGCAAGCCGTTGATGTTCGGCGTCCTGGACGGAATTCCGATGATCGGGCTGCCGGGTAACCCGGTCTCCGCGCTGGTCTGTGCGGTGCTGTTCCTGCTGCCGGCGCTCTCGCGGCTGCAGGGGCTGCCGGGCGAGGGGCCGGTGGAGAGCGAGGCGGTGCTGGGGGCGGATTTGCTGGCGAACGACCAGCGAGCCGACCACCTGCGCGCCAGGTTGGTGCCGGGCGCGGACGGGGTGCCCGTGGCGACCGCGTTTTCGCGCCAGGATTCCGGCATGCTGCGGTTGCTCGTGGAGGCCGACGCGCTGATCCTGCGCGCGCCGCACGCGCCGCCGGCCTCGGCGGGGGAGCGGGTGCGGATCATCCGGCTGGATGCGATCGGTCTCTGAGCCGCGGCAAAACGGGGGCGGTGGACGTCGCGGTGAGCAGAAAGAAACATCATCGGCTACGTCGATAATTTCCACTTCTTCGACACGCTCGGCGACTGGGCGAAATGCTCGGACGACGGGAGCGCGCCGCCGATCACCGTCGTTGAATACGATAACGAAACGGAAATCGGGCGCGGGCAGACCAGCATCATGCGCGGCGACGACACGCGCTGCGGGTTTTCCGTCAGGCTCGCGCGCGAGCTCGACATCGCCGACCTGACGCCGGGGCGGATCCGCGTGTTCGGCGAGTACGAGGGGGTGCGCGGCGAACGGCGCTGCCTCAAGTCGATGCGCGCGGGCTTCGAGGCGCTGTGCATCGGGCAGCGGATCGCCGACGGGGGCGACGCGCTGCTTCGGCGACTTCCACTTCATCCGGGATGCCAATGTTGATGACGATTATGTCCGCCGGGTGCGCCCGGACGTGGTGATCTG
>DAHUXX010000155.1 GCA_027306955.1 Acetobacteraceae bacterium
CCGAGCGGTTCGGCAAGGCGGTGCGCACGCCGGCACGCGACACGATGCTGGCGCAGGCGACCACGGACATGGGCCGCGGCCTCGGCTTCGCGATCCACGAGGTGCTCGACCAGGTGGGTGCCGTCGTCGGCCCGCTGCTGGTCGCGGTCATGATCGCCCTGTCCGGCTACCGCGCCGGCTTCGCTGTGCTCGCCATTCCGGCCGTGCTGACGCTGGCGACCCTCGCCTGGCTGCGCCGCGCCGTGCCGAAGCCTTCGGCCTACGAGCCGGTGCGTCGCGAGGAATCCGCGCCGGCGGGCGACGGGCTCGCCGCACTGCCCCGGCGCTTCTGGCTCTATGCCGTCTTCTCCGCTGTCTCGATGCTCGGCTTTCCAACCTTCGCGGTGCTCGCCTTCCACCAGGAGGTCGGCCACGTCATCGCGCCGGCGCTGATCCCGGTCACCTTCGCCGCCGCCATGGGCGTGGACGCGTTGGCGGCGCTGGGCTCCGGCTACCTCTACGACCGCGTCGGCCTGCGTGGCTTGGTCGTGGCGCTTCCGTTCACCGCGATGGTTCCCTTCCTGTCGTTCTCCGATACCCCCGCCCTGGTCTGGATCGGCGCCCTCGCCTGGGGCGCCGTCATGGGAATTCACGAGTCGACGATGCGCGCCGCGGTGGCCGACCTCGTTGCCGAGACGATGCGCGGCTTCGGCTATGGCGTGTTCACGGCCATCTACGGCCTCGCCTGGCTCGCGGGCTCGACGATCATCGGCGCGCTCTACAGCACCTCGTTCCTGGCGGTCGCCGGCTTTGTCGTTGCCGCGCAACTTGCCGCACTCGTTCCGCTCACGATGCTTTCCCGCGAGCCCGGCCGCACACCACCGGCGACACGCTGAGCAAGCGGAGGCGCATCGATGAGGTCCGGGACAGCGAGGTCTCAGACGGCGCGCTCATGGCCCGTGCCCTTCTTCCGGTGCTCCACCTGTTCGCGGCGCCGCTCAATGGCCCAGCAGGTGGATCGCATAGGCGCCGGACAGATAGACGACGAGCAGCGAAAGGCTGACCCAGCCGATCGTGCCGCCCAGGCGTGTCTGCGGCTTGAAAACATGGCGACGATGAAGATGCCGGACATGATCGTGCCCGCAACGGCGGTGATGGCATGCGCCGGCGACACCGCGAGCAGGAGCGGTCCCTTACGGTAGGCAAGATCGTCGACGGCCACGATGAGGATGTCGAACAGGTTGCTGCCGAGCAGGCTGCCGATGGCCATGTCCTCGGCACCGCGCCGCAGCGCACTGATCGTCACCACCAATTCGGGGACCGAGGTCGTGCCGGCGATCAGCGGCGTGCCGACTAAGGTCGTCTTCCAGCCCATCGTCGTGGCGATTTCCTCGCCGACGAAGGGCAGCCAGGACCCGGCGACGGCGATCACGCCCGCCGCGGCGGCATAGCGCAGTGCCGCGGAGCGCAGCGTGATCGTGCCCTCGGCCCTGCCGGCGCTGATCGGCCGATGCGTGCGCCGCTCATAGACGAAGGCCGCCCGCATCGCGACCAGACAGATCGCGACGCTCAACGGCGTGGAGGCGCTGACGTGCAGGAACCGAAAGGCAAGGTTTCCCGGCCGAGCAGCAGGAAGGCGCCGACCGTGCCGATGAGAATCACGCCGAAACCGGCGATGAGGATGTGCCCCTGGTCGACGCGCCGGTACATGGGCTCGCCGCGCCTCAGTTCGTCGAGCAGCACCAGCATCACGAGATTGAAGACGCAGCTGCCGAGCGCGTCCCCAACCGCGATGTTGGGCGCGCCCGCGGCCGTTACGGCGCTCATGCCGGTGAAACGCTCCGGCAGCGACGTGGCGGTCGCCACCAGCACGAGCCCGACCCAGAAGCGCGAAAGCCCGGCCAGCTCCGCGATGGCATGGCGGTACCGGGTGAGGAACGGAGCAGCGACGCCGATCAAGCGGGCGCAGATGCCGAAATGCAGCCAGGGGAGGAGGCTAGCCGCCATCGCGCTTCCCCAGCCGGCGGGCGGCGATCACCATGACCGCCTGCGTCGCGACGAGTGGTGCCAGGCTGCATGCCAGCACCGCCGCCCACATCGACCCGGTGAGCGGCGCCAGGTGCAGCAGCTCGGCCGCCGGCGCCAGGTAGGGCGGCGCCGCCAGCAACAGGGTGCACAGCACGAGCGCGGCCCACAGCCACAGGTTTCGCGTCACCTCGTTGACGAAGGCTCCCGTGCGCACGTCGCGCATGTCGAACGCATGCCAGAGCTGCGCGAAGGCGAGGGTGAGGAACGTCACCGTCACCGATCGCCGCGCGTCGAGGCCGAGCCAGCGCGTGGCGGCGAGCGCCGCGAACGTGCCGGCGGCGAGGACCACGCCCTGCGCCACGATGGTGAGCCACTGCGCGCGCCCCAGGACGGGTTCGCGTGGGTCGCGCGGCGGCCGTGCGAGAATGCCGACCTCGCCCTCGCCCATGGCCAGCGCGAAGGCGGGGAACACATCCGTCACCAGGTTGAGATAGAGGATCTGCAACGGCAGCAGCGGCAGCGGCAGCGCCCACAGCACGGCGACGCCCACCACCATCACCTCGGAGAGGTTGCACGACAGCAGATAGGCCACGAAGCGACGGATGTTGCCGAAGATGATCCGCCCCTGGCGGATCGCCTTGACGATGGTGGGGAAGGCGTCGTCGAGCAGGATCATCGCCGCCGCCTCGCGTGCCACGTCGGTGCCGCGCAGCCCCATCGCGACCCCGATATCCGCCTGGCGCAAAGCGGGCGCGTCGTTCACGCCGTCGCCCGTCATCGCGACGACCTCGCCCGCTTCCTGGCACGCCCGCACCAGCGCGAGCTTTTCCGTCGGGCTCACGCGCGCGAAGATCGCAACGTCGCGCAGTGCAGCGGGGTTCGCGAGCACGCCCGCGATCGCCTTGCCCTCCACCACCTCGGCCGCGTCGCCCGCGAGCCCGACCGCGCGGCCGATGGCGCGCGCCGTCACCGCGTGGTCGCCGGTCACCATCACCACGCGGATGCCAGCGCGATGGCAGTCGCGGATCGCCTGCGGCACGTCGGCGCGCGCCGGGTCCTCCATGCCGACGAGGCCGATCAGCACCAGCCCCTCGTAGGGTGCGCCGTCCGGCGCGGTCTGCACCTTCATCGCGCAGGCGAGCACGCGCAGCCCGTGAAGGCCGAGCCGCCCGGCATGCGTGAGCCACTCGCCACGCGCATGCTCGTCGAGCGCCACGTCGCCGTGGTCCGCGATCACGCGCGTCGCCGCCGCGAGCACCGCCTCCGGCGCGCCCTTGACCGCGACCAGGAAGCCGTCGCCGCTCTCGTGCACCGTCGCCATCATCCGGGCGGCGGCGTCGAAGGCGTGCTTGCGCACCAGCGGGCGCTCGGCCAGCAGCTCCCTTCGTTTCAAACCCGCGTGGTGCCCGGCGCGCAGCAGCGCGATCTCCATCGGGTCGCCGCTCGCGCGGTGCCCCGCGTGATCGAGCGAGGCGTCGTTGCAGAGCACGGCGACGCGCAGCAACAGGTTCGGCTGGTGGTCGCCGGCGAGGCGGGCGACGGCCTCCGCGTGCCCCGCGCGCCCGTGGGCACCCGTCGCGACTTCGACTTCGCCCGAGGGCGTGACCAGGCGCCGCACCGTCATCCGGTTCTCGGTGAGCGTGCCGGTCTTGTCGGTGAGGATCACGGTCGTCGCACCCAGCGTCTCGACCGCCGACAGCCGCTCGATGAGCGCGTTCTGCCGCGCCATGCGCCACATGCCGCGCGCCAGCGCGAGTGTCGCCACGATCGGCAGGCCCTCGGGAATGGCCGCAACCGCCAGCGCGATCGCGGACTCGATCATCAGCAGGGGATCCTGGCCCCGGGCAAGCCCGAGCGCGCCGATCGCCAGCGCGACGGCAAGCGTTGCCCAGACGAGCTGCGCCGACAGCCGGGCGAGCTTGCGCTCCAGCGGCGAGCTTCCAGCACGGGCTCCGAGCGAGAGTCGCGTGATCCGGCCGAGCTCCGTCGCGAGCCCGGTGGCGACGACGACGCCCGCGCCGCTGCCGCGCGTGACGGAGGTGCCCTTGAACAGCATCGAGGCGCGGTCGCCGAGGCGCGCCTCGCGCGGCACCGGCCGGGTCTGCTTGCCGACCGGCACCGACTCGCCGGTCAGCGTCGATTCATCCGCCGCCAGCTGCGATCCCTCGATGAGCCGCAGATCGGCCGAGACCGCGTCGCCCGCGTCCAGCAGCACGACGTCGCCGGGCACCAGTTCCTCGGCCGGCACCAGCCGCACATGGCCCTCGCGGCGCACCCGTGCCGCGTGGCCGCCCAGCGCGCGCAGCGCCTCGATCGAGCGCGCCGCCTTCAGCTCGGTGGTGAAACCGATCGCACCGTTGATCGCGAGCACGGCGAGGATGGCGCTGCCTTGCTCCAGTTCGCCGAACGAGAACGCCAGCGCCGCGGCGACACCGAGCAGGTAGACGACCGGCCCCGCGAACTGGCGCAGCAGAAGCCCGAGCGCGGTGGCGGCCCGGCGTGCGGCGATCGTGTTCGGCCCGAACCGGCCGCGCCGCGCGATGACCTCGTCGTCCGGAAGGCCGTCGGCCTCCGACACGTCGAGGGCAGCCAGCAGCGCGGGGACGGGCAGGGCGTGCGGGCTCGCCGGCAATGCCAGCCGCGGCGGGTCGTCCGCAACGACGGGTTGGGACATCGCGCCTCCTTTCCCTGCCGAGACATAGCGCGAGCGGTTGCGCCGGCCATGATCCAGGTCAGCGCGGCGTCAGCTTCCCTTCTCGCGGCCGCCACGGCGAAGGCACCGGGCGAACGCCATGGCCGCGCCCGCAAGGAGCCGCCGCGCGATCGGCAACTGATCCGCGAGGAGAACGAATCCGAGCGGCAGCATCCAGAATCCCACGACCGGCAGGAACCAGGCCAGGCCGCCCAGCACCAGCAGGATGCCGAGGGGCAGGCGCAGCAGCGGCGACGCCTGGCGCAGCCGCGCCATCCGCGCGGCGATGCGCGGCGGCAGTCGCTCGATCTGCCGGCGGATGAACTCTTCCGCTTCCCGGTCGTTGGGCAGCATGCGTTCGAACCCCTTGGCTGGCGCAGGGCCAGGTCGCCAGACGCCGGGAGTCGTCTGCGGAGTCAAGGGCGCCGGTCGCCGTGTTTGCGCGCATGGCCAGGCCGGCGCACAGTCGGCCCTCGGATCGCGGCAGGCGAACGGGGGCGAGGTTGGACGACACGGCAGTCGGCGCCATCAGGACGGCGCTGTCGGAGCGCTTCGGCGAGGATCTCGCCGTTGACCCGGCGCTCCCGGGGCTCGATGAACTGGCGCGGATCGCGGGGCATTGTTCGCACCGGCGCTACCTGCCGCGTCCCGTCGCGCCGGAGCTGCTGCGGCTGCTCTGCGCCGCGGCACTCTCGGCACCGTCGAAGAGCGACCTGCAGCAATGCGACATCGTGATCGTGAGCGACGCCGCCATCCGCAAGGCGATCGCGGCCACCATCGCGGACATGTCCTGGATCGAGGCGGCGCCGGCGTTCCTGGTTTTCGTTGCTAACGGAGAACGTCTTCCGCTGCTCGCGCGGCTGCGCGGCAAGCCGTTTCTCAACGACCATCTCGACGCCTTCTTCAACGCCGCGGTCGACGCCGGGATCGTGCTGGGGAACTTCGTGCGCGCCGCCGAGGCGGTGGGTCTCGGCTGCTGCCCGATCAGCGCCATCCGCGACCATCCCGGCGTCGTCGACGATCTGCTGCGCCTGCCGCGCCGCGCCGTCCCCGTGGCCGGCCTCTGCCTCGGCTGGCCGGCCGGGCCAGGCGAGATCTCGCCGCGCCTGTCGCTCGGCACCACGGTGATCGAGAATGCCTACAGCGAGCGCGACCTCGCTGCCGAGATCGACGCCTACGACCGCCGCCGCGCGCAGTTGCGGCCCTACCGGCGCCAACGTAACCTCGCCCGCTGGGGACAGGCGCCGTCCTATGGCTGGTCGGAGGACAAGGCCCGGCAATATGCCGAGCCGACACGCGGGGATTTCGGCAACTTCGTCCGCGGCAAGGGGTTCTGCCTCGACTAGCCGATCGCGGCGCAGGCCACGGACGGGACATCCAGACGCAACGGAGCAGAGAGGCGCATGAAGACGCTGTTCGACAAGGTTTGGGACAGCCACGTCGTGGCACGGGAGGAAGACGAGACGCTGCTCTACGTCGACCGCTGCCTCATCCACGAGGGCTCGCGGCACACGTTCGACACCCTGCACGAGCGCGGCCTCGCCGTCGCGCATCCGGACAAGGTGTTCGCGTTCTCCGACCATTACATCCCAACCGATCCGCGGGCGCGCGCGGGCGGGCTCGCGAACCTTCCCGACCCCGAGATCCGCAACATGATCGAGCTCCTGGAGCGCAACACCGACGAGTACGGGATCGCGCGCTTCGGCTGGGGTGACGCGCGGCAGGGCATCCTGCACGTGGCCGGCCCGGAACTCGGGCTGAGCCAGCCGGGCATCGCGCTGGTGGGCGCGGACTCCCACACCTCGACGCACGGCGCGTTCGGCAACCTCTCCTTCGGCATCGGCGCCTCGGAGACCACGCACGTGGTAGCGACCCAGACGATCTGGCAGCGCCGGCCGGAGACATTGCGTATCCGCATCGATGGCACCCCCGGCTTCGGCGTCACGGCCAAGGATATCATCCTCGCCGTGATCGCGAAGATCGGCATCGGCGGCGCGATCGGCTACGCCATCGAGTACGCGGGCTCCACCATCGCGCGCATGTCGATGAACGAGCGCATGACGGTGTGCAACATGTCGATCGAGGCCGGCGGGCGGGCCGGCATGATCGCGCCCGACGAGACCACCTACCAGTTCCTCGCCGATCGCCCGTTCACGCCCAAGGGGGCGGCGTGGGACGCGGCGCTGGCGTTCTGGCGCACGCTGCCCTCCGACCCAGGTGCCGCGTTCGGCAAGGAGGTCGAACTCGACGCCGCCAGCGTGGCGCCCATGGTGACCTGGGGCACCAACCCGGAGCAGGCGCTGCCGATCACCGGGCGCGTGCCGGACCCCGACCGCGAGACGAACGCCGAGCGGCGCGGCGAATACGCCAAGGCACTGGCCTACATGGGGCTGCAGCCGAACGTGCCGCTCGGCGACATCGCCGTCGATCGCGTCTTCATCGGCTCCTGCACCAATGGCCGCATCGACGATCTGCGCGCCGCGGCGGCGGTCGCGAAGCTCGGGCGCGCCGTCGTTCCCACCTGGGTCGTGCCCGGCTCGGAGGGCGTCAAGCGGCAGGCCGAGGCCGAGGGGCTCGACCGCATCTTCACCGCCGCCGGCTTCGAGTGGCGCGAGGCCGGCTGCTCGATGTGCACCGCGATCAACGGCGACCAGCTTACACCCGGCGAGCGTTGCGCCTCGACCTCGAACCGCAACTTCCAGGGCCGGCAGGGGCCGGGCGGGCGCACGCACCTGATGAGCCCGGCCATGGCCGCGGCCGCGGCGCTGCGCGGCCACCTGGTGGATGTGCGCGAACTCGGCGGAAGGAACTGATCGACATGGAACCGTTCACCACGCTTTCCGGCATCGCCGTGCCGCTCGACGAGGCGAATCTCGACACCAACCAGCTCTGCCCGACGCGCTTCAACAAGGTGGCGAAGGGCCCGCGCTTCCGCGACATCCTGCTGCACGACCGGCGATTCAACGCCGACGGAAGCGAAAAGCCCGACTACATCCTCAACCAGGAGCCATACCGCCAGGCCGTGATCGCGGTGGCGGGGCGCAATTTCGGCGTCGGCTCGTCGCGCGAGACCGCGGTGTTCGGGCTGATGGGCTTCGGCATCCGCTCCGTGATCGCGCCGAATTTCGGTGACATCTTCTACAACAACTCGCTCAAGAACGGACTCCTGCCGGTGCGCCTGCCGGGCCCGACGGTGGAGACGCTGATCCGCCAGCTTCTCGCCCGGCCGGGTGCCACCATGACGGTGGATCTGCCCGAGCAGGTGGTCACGGGTCCGGACGGGGCGCGCCATCGTTTCGAGGTCGCACCCTTGAGCCGCAAACGCCTGCTGCGCGGCCTCGACGAAATCGCGCACACGCAGGAATACGCTGGCGCCATCCGGCGCTTCGAACAAAGCCAGGCCAGCGCGTTTCCCTGGCTCCAGCCCGCGTCCTGACCCGCCCTACTGGCCCCCCTACTGGGCCATCAGCAGCGACTTGTGCCGGTTGAAGACGGCGTAGGCGGCCTCGATTTCCGCCAGCGATTTTGCCTCGCCGAGCCAGTCGGTGCCGATGCCCTGTTTCTTCGCCGTGGCGATGAACGCCGGGTCGTGCAGCACTTTCCTGTAGGCGTCGTGCAGCCGGGCATACTGATCCGGGTGCTTGGCCTTGAGGTCCGCGTAGGTGACCAGCGCCCGCATCGAACTCGGCACGAAATCGACCGTGACCCCATAGGTCTTGAGCACGCTGCTCACGGCCGGCGCGTTGTGCAGTGCCGGCATCGGAACATTGTCGAAAACCGCGACCGGCGTGATCAGCCCGAGCATGCCGAGGCTCGCCTCCGCCGAGATGATGGCGTAGTCGAGCTGGTTGCCGGCGAGTGCCGTGCGCAGCGGCGCGCTCGCCTCGTAGGTCACGAGCCGGATCGCCGAGCGCGGGAGCTTGAGACTCTCGATCAGGATCCCCGAGTTGAAGAACTCGCCGGAATCGCGCACCACGCCGCAGCTGACCTTGCCGGGATGCGCCTTGATCGCGTCGATGATGGCATGGAACGACTGGAACCGGCCGTGCTTCGGCACGAAGACCGCGCTCTTGTCGGTCCATTGCACGTTCAGGATATCGAAGTCCTTCAGCCGGAAATTGGCGTGGAACTTGTTGATGTCGAAATACCAGTAGGGCGAGGGGCCGGAGACCAGCAGCGTGTTGCCGTCGTGCGGCAGGCCCAGGAAATACTCGGTGCCGAGCAGCATGGCGCCGCCCGGCTTGTCGAGCACGTTGACCGGAACGCCGAGCTGGTGGCTGAGCGCGGGCGCGAGGTTGCGCGCCATGTGGTCGAACCCGCCGCCCGCCTTCGTGGTCACGACGAGGGTGATCGGCTGGTTGGGCCAGCTCGCCGCCCGTGCCCGCCGCGCGGCGAGGCCGGCCGCGGTCCCGGCGCCCCCCAGCATCGCGAGAAGCGGCCGCCGGCGCAGGCGTTTCGCCGACGGCGTGGTCGAATCTTCCGCCGCCTTGTCTGGTGCCGGCGATGCTGCTGCTGTCATGGATGTGTCTCCCCTCTCTTCAGGATGTCGTCGCGGCGGTCGCCGCCGGAGCCAGCCTGCGCCGGCGCCAGCGCATGAGCGGTTTGCCGAACAGCGAGGTCAGCAGCAGCACCAGCAGCACGAGCGCGATCGGCCGGCCGGCGAAGTAGCTGAGCTGCCCGCCGCCGCTGATCTGGTAGGTCTGCAGCAGGTTCACCTCGACCTTGCCGCCCAGGATCAGGCCGACGACGCAGGCCGGCACCGAGTATTCGTGCCGCTGCATGAACCAGCCGAGAAACCCGAAGACGACCATGGTCAGCGGCCCGGCCATGTCGCCGGACAGCCCGTAGGAGCCGAACGTCGCCAGCACCAGGATGAGCGGAATCAGCACGCGGACCGGAATGCGGATCACGTTCGCCATCAGTCCGATCAGGCCGATGCCGAGCACCAGCATGATCGCGCCCTGGGCCAGGTTGTTGAGGATGATCGCGTAGACGATATCCTTGGACGCATCGAGGAATTGCGGGCCGCTGGTCACGTTGTGCAGCGACAGCGCTGCCAGCATCACCGCCGAGGACGCGCCGCCCGGAATGCCCAGCGCCAGCAGGGTGGCCATCGACCCCGCTTCCGAACTCGCGTTGCCGGCCTCGGCCGCGATCACGCCCTTCGGGTTGCCCTTGCCGAAGCTCTCCGGGTGTTTGTCGCCGCGCCGCGTTTCCGCATAGGAGACGAGGTTGCAGACCGCGGCGCCGACGCCGGGAAGCCCGCCGACGGTGGCGCCGATCACCAGCCCGCGCAGGATCACCACCGGGTGGCGTAGCGCCATGCGGATGCCCTTCGCCATCTCGCGCACGTTGACGGTGCGCAGGTCGGAGCGCGCCACGAGATAGCTGGTGCCCGCGAGATTGAAGAGCTCGCTCGCCGCGAACAGCCCGATCATCGCCGGCACCACAGGCACGCCGTCGAGCAGCTGCGGCAGGTTGAAGGTCCCGCGGATCACGTCGCGCGGGCTGAGCCCGATGGTCGCGATAAGGACACCGATCAGCCCGGAGACCAGGCTGCGCGAGACATAGCGCCCGCGCAGGGCCGCGATCAGCGTCAGCCCCCACAGCATCAGCAGCAGCATCTCGAGCGGGCCGAGCCGGAGCACGGCATGGGAAATCACGCCGATCCCGAAGAACAGGATCAGGTAGGCGCCCATGTGCCCCAGCGTCGAGGCCGCCAGCGCCAGGCCGAGGGCGATGTTGTGCTCGCCGCGCTGCGTCATCGGGTAGCCGTCGAACGAGGTCGCGACCGCGGCGGGCGAGCCGGGCACGCCCATCAGGATCGCCGGGATGGCGACGCCGAACGCGGCGCCGGTGTAGATCGCGGTCATGAAGATCAGCGACGAAAGCAGGTTCATCCACAGCGTCGCCGGCAGCACGATCGCGAGGATCAGGGCGGAGGAAACGCCGGGGATGGCGCCGCCCAGCATGCCGAGCGCGAGGCCGGGGATGGTCAGCAGCCAGGCACTGTAGGAGCTTCCCAGCAGCCGCAGCGCCGACAGCAGGGCGTGCATGTCGATCACAGGCTGCTCCAGAGGGCGCGCGCGATCCCGAGCGGTATCGGGAACGTCAGCAGCGTCAGCGCCGCGATGCTGACCGCGGTGGCCGTCGCCAGCGAAACCGCGAGCGAGAAGGCCACGCGGCGCTCGCCGAGCAGCCACATCGTGGCGAGGGTGAAGAAGAACGTGGAGATGTCGAAGCCGACGTAGGGCATGGCCGCGACGAAGGCGCCGAACAGCGCCATCAGCGCAAGCACGGTGCCGATGGAGGTGCTGCGGAAGCGCGTCTGCGGCGCGGCCGCCGGCTGCGCGGCCTCGGCGGCGGCGGTGCTCGTCCCCGCCTGGCGTGGCCCCGTGATCTCGGCGGCGGCGATGTAGAGCAGCAGGCCGATCGCGACCGCGCCGACGGGCGCGATGAGGATGAGGTTGCTGAACGTCGGCGACGCGGCGGCCGCGGTCCACAGATACCAGGCCACGAAGGCGAGCAGCAGCGCGAGGAAGAAAAGATGCTCGCGATCCGCGCGGTGTTCCCGGCCCCTGGGCGTCGGCGCTCCGGTCATCGTGCCTGGTCTTGTGCTTCCACGCTGGGCGCCGCGTTCAAGTCGGGCGTTTGATTAAGTATAGGCAGCTTCCTCGAAGAGCGGCAAGCCGGCAAGGCTGTCGCGGCGCTTACATTTCGAGATCGATTCGACAGCCGCCTCAGGCCGGTTCGAGCGACGCCAGCTCCGCCCCGGCGCTGAGATGTGCCACCAGCGTCCGCTGCGCTACCGTCTCGTGGCGGTCGCGGTGGCGCACCAGCGCGTACTCGCGCGGCGGCAGGTCCACGGGGATCGCGGCGAGCGTGCCGGCGGCGAGGGCGGAGGCCACGACATGGCGCGAGATGATCGTCGCCCCGGCGCCGGCCTCGATCGCCTCGCGCACCGCCTCGTTGCTCGGCAGCACCAGCGAGATGTTGAGGTCGTCGAGCGACAGGCCCTCGCGGCCCGCCAGCTCCTCGAGCCCGCGGCGCGTGCCCGAGCCCGCCTCGCGCGTCACCCAGGTGATGGCGCGCAGGTCGAGCTGCCCCGCTTCCGTGCGCGGCAGGTTCGGCTGGTCCGGCGAGACCACGAGCACCAGGCGGTCGTGGTCGACCGGCTGGCGGGTCAGCGCCGGATGCTGCGTCGGGCCCTCGACGAGGCCGATCGTCGCCTCGCCGTCGACGATGGCGCGCGCGACATCGTGCGTGTTGCCGATGGTGACGTGGAAGCGCGCCCGCGGATGCGCGGCATGGAAGGCGGCGAGGCGGCGCGGCAGCCAGTAGGTGCCGATGGTCTGGCTCGCGGCGATGGCGACCGGCCCGGACGCGGCGCCGGCGAGGTCCTGCAGCACCGAGCGCGCCATGGAGGCGCGGCTGACCACGGCGCGCGCCTCGCGCAGGAAGGCGCGCCCGGTCTCGGTGAGCTGGATGCCGCGGCCGACACGGTCGAACAGCTTCACCCGGTAGGACGCCTCCTGCGCGGCCACGGCCGCGGAGGCGGCGGACTGGCTGATGCCCAGCGCCTCGGCCGCGCGGGTGACATGGCCGCGTTCGGCGACCTCGATGAAGACGCGCAATTGATCGAGTGTCATGGACAAAATAATCGACCATCTCGATTGGAATGACAAGAATGATCGATGATGGGAAACGCTCTATTGCAGGCGGGTCATGCCGCCGGTAAACGTTGCGCAGGAAACGCGGACTCATCGGGAGCGGCAAGCAAATGTTCACAACCAATCCGTTCGCCGGGCTTTCGTCGTCCGTTTCGCCAGCCATCATGCAGGCTTACGTCGTCGTGATGTTCATCCTGGTCGTAGGCGGGACGCTGCTCGACACGATTCACAAGAAGAGCGCGCGCTACTTCTTCGAGAACAAGCGCAAGGTGCGCCAGGCGGGCCGCCCGCTCGGCAGCGGCGAGATGATCGGCATCGCGGTGCAGACGCTCGCGGTCGATGTCGCGACCTCGGCCGAGTTCTGCAACCAGCGGCGGCGGGTGGCGCACCTGCTCGGCATGTACGGCTTCATCCTCTACGTGCTCACCAGCGCGATCATGGTCTTCTTCTACCCGACGCCCGCGCATCCGGGCCCGGCGCTGCTGGCGTTCCTGTGGTACCTCGGCGCGCTGATGGTCTGCGCCGGCGGCTACTGGTTCTGGTTCGCGATCCGCGTCGACGTCATGGCGGAGGGCAACCCGGTGCTGCGCCTGGTGCGCGCGGACATGTTCATCTGCCTGCTGCTCGCGAGCGCCACGCTGGGGCTGATCTGGGCCTGGCTGCAGACCGTAGGCGCCGGTGCGGCGACCACCATCGTCCTCGGGCTCTACCTGCTGGCCACGACGGCGCTGTTCGTGACCATCCCGTGGTCCAAGTTCTCGCACATGTTCTACAAGCCCGCCGCTGCCTTCGAGAAGCGCGTGGAGAAGGCGAACGGCACGCGGCGCAACCTGCCGGCACCGGCCAACATGCCGGAGAAGTTCGGCAGCGGGCGCCGCGCACCCCAGAATTATTGAGACACCAGAACGACTGACGCACCCGACGCCGTTCCCAAAGCCGACGTTCGACGAAGGAGACAACGAATCCCATGCCCACATTTGTCTATATGACGAGCTGTGACGGCTGCGGACACTGCGTGGACATCTGCCCGTCCGATATCATGCACATCGACCCGATCTACCGTCGCGCCTTCAACGTCGAGCCGAACATGTGCTGGGAATGTTACTCGTGCGTGAAGGCGTGTCCGCAGCAAGCCATCG
>DAHUXX010000167.1 GCA_027306955.1 Acetobacteraceae bacterium
CCGGGCCAGATGACGCCCCAGATGGAGTTCACCAGGTCGAGGCGGGCGGCGATGAGGACGTTGGGGACGAGGACGATGGTGGGCGGGACCATCAGCGTGGCCAGCATGACGCCGCAGACGGCGTCGCGGCCGGCGAAGCGGTATTTGGAAAGCGCGAAGGCAGCCATGGAGTTGATCAGCAGCGTGATGAGCGTGGCGAGCGTGGTGATCAGCACCGAGTTCTTGAAGTAGCCGAGGAAGTTGAAGCGGCGCACGAGGTCGGTGAAGTTCGACCACGAGGCGTGCAGGTGCTCCACCGGCTTGAGGTCGCGGATGGGGATGTGGACGACGGGGCCGGGTTTCGCAGGGTCCAGCATCTGGGCGATAAGGCCGATATGGCGCAGCTCCGCGAGGCGTTCCCCGGCGTGCGGGCCTGCTGTGACCTGCATCAGCGGCAGCCTGCCGTGGTGGCCGGCGACGGCGACCATGGCGGGCTCCCACGGCAGGAAGCTGGGCGGGTAGGCGTTGAGCGCCTGTTCGCTCTTGAGCGAGCTCGCGAACAGCCAGAGCACCGGCAGGAACATCACCAGCACGCCGAGGAGGAGATAGACAAGCGAAGCCCAGTCGGTCCAGTCCCGCGCGAGCCGGCCGCGGCGGGCGGTGAGCATACGGAACATTCCGGTCATGTTCTGTTCCTCATGGCATGGGCCTCACGTCCGGGCCCTGGTGACGCGCAGCTGCAGGTAGGTGAGCGCCATCAGGACGAGGGCGAGCAGCAGCGAGGCGGCGGCGGCCATGCCGTATTCCCGCACCTGCTGGGCGAAGCCGGTCTGGTAGATGAACTGGACGAGGAAGGTGGTCGAGGTGCCGGGGCCGCCCTTGGTCAGCACGTAGACCTCGTCGAAGATCTGCACCGCGCGGATCAGCGCGAGGACGAGCACGACGAGCAGGCTCGGCATCAGCAGCGGCAGGGTGATGCGGCGGAAGCGGCGCCACGGCGGCGTCGCGTCCATTGCCGCGGCCTCATAGACGTCGCGCGGGATGGCCTGCAGGCCGGCGAGCAGGATGAGCGTGTAGAAGCCCATGTGCGCCCAGATGCTGACGAAGACGGACCAGAAGAAGGCGGTGGTGCCGTTGAGCAGCCAGTCATGGGTTGCGAGGCCGAGCCCGCCGAGGGTGGCGTTGAGCACGCCGTAGCGCTGCAGCACCCATTTCCAGATCAGCGCGACGACGACGGGGGAAAGCAGCACGGGGTAGAAGAACACGGCGCGGAAGAAGCCGCGCGCGCGGCCGGGGCGGTTCAGCGCCAGCGCCGTGACCAGGCTGAGGCCGATCATGAACACCACCTGCAGCGCGACGAATTCCGCGGTGTTGTAGATGCCGTGCCAGAACAGGTCGCGGACGCATGAGTTGGGGTCGAGATAGTTCTTGCAGGAAAGCAGCGCGTTGAAGTTGTCGAGGCCGACATAGGGGCGCTGCGCGGGGAAAAGCTGGTTGCCGCCGGTGACCGCGTAGACGAGGTCGATGACGATCGGCAGGAAGGTGAAGAGGCCGAAGACGCCGAGATTGGGTGCCACGAACACCCAGCCGATGCGTCCCGCGCGCAGGCGGCGCTGCGCGAGACGCATCGGCGCCTCCAGCAGGTTCATCGCGCCCCCGAAGGCCGCGCCGAGGGCGCGGCGCAGCCTTTCGCCGGGGGCGGCCATGGTCACTTTTTCTTCGCGGTGGCGATGGCGGTGGCGATGTCCTGGGTGATGCGCTGGTAGGCCTGGTCGAGCGTCATTGACCCCGCGATCGCCTGGCCGATGCGATCCGCCGTGGCGCCGAAGACAGCGCCGGCGAAGCGGTAGCCCTGCAGGTGGTAGGCGATGGGCGAGAGGGTCGCGGCGTCGTGCAGCAGGGTGGTGAGCGCGGCCTTGCCCGCCGCGGGCATCTTGTAGTCCAGCACCTGTTTCTGCAGCGGCAGTTCCGCCGGGATGTTGTTGGTGCGTTCCGAGAAGGTGCGGTAGTTCGCGGGCTGTGCGAGGAAGTCGAGGAAGGCGGCGACGGCGTGCGGGTGCTTCGTCTCCTTGAAGGCGACGAAGGCGGCGCCGCCGGGCATGCCGGAGCAGGCATCGGGGCCGCAGGGGTTGGCGGCGAACTCCCACGAGAAGGCGTCGCCGAGCTTGAGCAGCCGGGTGAGCTGCCACGAGCCCGAGTAGTACATGACGATCTTGCCGTTCGCGAACTCGTTGAAGGCGTCGCGGTAGCCGGTGGCCTGGCCGGCCCAGATGGATTTCAGCACCGTGCCGTCGAGGTTCCAGCGATAGAAGCGGCTGGCCATGGCCTTGAAGCCGGCGTCCACGACCGCGGGATCGCCCTTGGCGTCGAAATACCTGGCGCCGTAGGAGATGGCGGGACCGGCGAAGCGGTGGCCGCTGCGGTCCCAGGCCATGCCGGCCTCGGTGCCGGTGGCCTTGGCGACCTTCTCGACGGCTTTCGCCCAGTCATCCCAGGTCGCCTTGGGGCCGGGGATCGCCACCTTGGCCTGCTCGAACAGCGTCTTGTCCACGATGGGGGCGGTGACGGTGAGCTGCGTCATCAGCCCGTAGATGCCGTGGTCGCCGGGGCCCTTGCGCATCCAGTCGAGCGTGGGGCCGAAGGTGGTTTCCCAGAACTTCGCGTCCTTGAGGTAGGGGCGCAGGTCCAGGAAGTACTGCGAGTAGTTGCCGAACAGGGTGACGCGGGCGATGTCCGGGCCCTTGCCGGCGGCGAGCTGCACCGGGAGGCTTTGCAGGATCGCGGAATAGGGAACCTCGTCGATCGTGACCTCGATGCCGGGGTTCGACTTCATGAACGTGGCGGCGAGGTCGCGGGTGACCGGGCACTCGTTGCCGTCCGAGTAGCACATCACGCGGATGTGCCTGGTGGCGGCCGAGGCGGCCTGGGGCGCGACGGTGCCGGACGCGACGAACGCGGCAGAGGCGGCAGCGATCAGCCATGGCGCCAAGCGGGGCGCCTGCCGGATGTGTGACAGCCTCGTGCCCATTGTTTTCCTCCCTGGTCGCGGCGTGGGTATCGCTACCAGGGTTTTGTCGCATGGGTTTGACGCGGCGCCAAGGCTCGCCTCGGGGGAGAGCGCGCGGGGTCAGCCGAGGCGGCCGGCGAGGTCCTGGATGAACTGCCAGGCGACGCGCCCGGAGCGGGCGCCGCGGGTGACGGACCAGGCGACGGCCTCGGCATGGAGCTGTTCGCGCGGGATGGCGAGGCCGAAATACTCGGCATAGGCATCGAGCATCGCGAAGAAGTTTTCCTGGTCGACGTTGTGGAAGCCGAGCCAGATGCCGAAGCGGTCGGAGAGCGAGACTTTTTCCTCCGTGGCCTCGGAGGGGCTGATGGCGGTGGCGCGTTCGTTCTCGATCATGTCGCGCGGCATCAGGTGGCGGCGGTTGGAGGTGGCATAGAAGAGGACGTTGGGTGGCCTTCCCTCGATGCCGCCGTCGAGGACGGATTTCAGCGCCTTGTAGTCCGCGTCCTCGCGCTCGAAGGAGAGGTCGTCGCAGAAGACGAGGCAACGGCGCGACTGGCCGCGGATCGCCTCCAGCAGGCGGGGCAGGGTGGCGATGTCCTCGCGGTGGATCTCGATGAGCGCGAGGGAGCCGGGGGCTTCGCCGTTGATCGTGGCGTGGATGGCCTTGACCAGGCTCGACTTGCCGCTGCCGCGCGCGCCCCAGAGCATGGCGTTGTTGGCGGGGCGGCCGGCGGCGAACTGGCGGGTGTTGGCGGAGAGGATTTCCTTCTGGCGCTCGATGCCCTTGAGGAGGGACAGGGGCACGCGGGCGATTTCCGCGACGGGGAGGAGCCGGCCGGTGGCGGGGTGCCAGACGAAGCCGTCGGCGGCGCCGAGGTCGGGGGTGGGCGGCGGCGGCGGTGCCAGGCGCTCCAGCGCCTCGGCGATGCGGGTGAGCAGCGCGGTATCCATTACGCGTTTTGAACCTCGGCGTGATGTGGCGGCTTGACGCGAAGGG
>DAHUXX010000199.1 GCA_027306955.1 Acetobacteraceae bacterium
GCGTGCCTCGGCGATGCGGCGTGCGGCGGCGGAGCGGTCGAGCCAGGTGACGCGACCGGGCCTTCCCGCAGTGCGCAGCTGCGCCGCCAGCATGATCGCGCCGTCGCCGGTGCCGCCGCCGGCGAACAGTGCCCGCAGCGGCATCGAGGCCGGACGGCCGGCGGCGAATACCCAATGGTCGATCTCGCGCAGATGCCCGGGCGAGCCTACGATCAGCCGCTTCGACTCGTCGCGCGGGTCGCGGGCGGGGTAGGGGTGGTTTTCGTATTGCTGGGCGAGCAGCGCGTCGGCTCGGTCGGTGGTCATCGTCGCGGCATAGAGAGGAGTTCCGGCCATGCCAAGCAGGGTTTCTCTCAAGACCGTCACGTTATCCGGGCTTGTGGCGCGCCGGCGCGTTCCGTATGTCAGCACCATGCGCAATCCTCTGATTCCGACCTTGGTGCTGGCCCTCGCCCTGCCCGCGGCGGCGCTGGCGCAGCAATCCGGCGCGCCGGTCGCGACGTCCATCGGCGTGTTCGGGGACTGGCAGGCCGCGACCTATGTCGATGCCGGGCAGACCGTCTGCTATGCCTTCACCCGCCCGCTCGTGGGAGGCAAGCCGACGACCAGCCCGGGTGAGCCGGTGCTGTCGATCGCCGAGCGGCCGACCATCCGCGACGCGGTGGCGATCGCCGCCGGATTCACCTACCCGTCCGGCGCCGTGGTGCCGGTCACGATCGGCAACGTGAAGCAGGATTTCTACACCTCCGGCAGTTCCGCCTTCTCGCGCGACGGCGCGGGGATGGTGGTGGCGATGGAGAAGGGCTCCTATCTGGTCGCCGATTCGCCCGCGCCCGGTAACCGGACGATCACCAACCGGTTCAGCCTCAAGGGCTTCACCGCGGCGCATACCGCGATCGTGAAGGCATGTCCGCCGAGGTAGCGGTCCTGGACCGGGCGCCCGCGCGCGCCGAAACGCCGGCCGACTGGGGAGAGGCGGAGCGTGCGCGCATCCGCGCCAAGGTTGCGCGTTTCGCGCCGCCGCCGGCGAAGGGGCCGGACGGCCGGCTCGAGCTCGTCGGCCTCTCGCGCGAGGAGCTGGTGGCTGCCCTTGGCGGGATCGGGGAACCGGCGTTCCGTGCCAAGCAGATCTGGCACTGGATCTATCACCAGGGCACAACCGACTTCGCGCGCATGTCCACCATCGCGAAGCCACTGCAACACAAGCTCGCGGAACATTTCACCGTCACGCGGCCAGAGGTGGCGGCGGTGCAGACCAGCGCGGATCGCACGCGCAAATTCCTGTTCCGCTTTCGCGACGGCCGCGAGGCGGAGTCGGTCTACATCCCCGACCGCGAGGAGGATCGCGGCGCCGTCTGCCTCTCGTCGCAGGTCGGCTGCACGCTCTCCTGCCGCTTCTGCCACACGGGCACACAGGTGCTCGCGCGCAATCTCGGCCCCGGCGAGATCGTGGGGCAGTTCATGGCGGCGCGCGATTCCTACGGCGAGTGGCCGTCGCCCAAGGGCGAGGCGCGCCTCTTGTCGACCATCGTGCTGATGGGCATGGGCGAGCCGCTCTACAATTACGACAATGTCGCGGCGGCGATGCGCATCGTCATGGACGGTGAGGGGATCGGGCTGTCGCGCCGGCGCATCACGCTCTCGACGTCCGGCGTGGTGCCGATGATGGACCGCGCCGGCGCGGAACTCGGCGTCAACCTCGCGGTGTCGCTGCATGCCGTCACTGACGAGTTGCGCGACGAGCTGGTGCCGCTCAACCGCAAATACCCGATCAAGGACCTGATCGAGGCGTGCCGGCGCTACCCTTCCGCCTCCAACGCACGGCGCATCACGTTCGAATACGTGATGTTGAAGGGTGTCAACGATTCTGCGGCGGAGGCGCGCGCGCTGGTGCGCCTCATCGCCGGCGTCCCGGCCAAGGTGAACCTCATTCCGTTCAATCCCTGGCCGGGCAGTCCCTATGAGTCCAGCACGCCGGCGGCGATCGGACGCTTCGCCGAGATCGTGAACGCCGCCGGGTTCTCTTCGCCGGTGCGCGCGCCGCGCGGGCGCGACATCCTCGCTGCCTGCGGTCAGCTCCGTACCGCGGCGGGGAAGCCGAGCGGCGGCTGAACCGCCTCGATCGCCTCACCCGCCCGCAGCAGCAGATCCTCGCGGAATCGGTCGGCGACGAGCTGCACGCCTGAGGGGAGTCCCTCGGCGAGCCCGGTCGGCACGGCGAGGCCCGGCAGGCCGAGCAGCGCGATGGGCAGCATCGGCGATTGGGCGGCGATCAGGTCGGCGCCGAGCTCGGCACCTTGGATGTCCATGTCGACCGGTACCGGGCGGCGCCAGGAGACCGGCATCAGCAGGATCGGGTAGCGGGTGAAGAACAGCGACCATTCGCGCGCGATCGTGTACCGCCGCGCCAGCATCGCCAGGGCCTCGTCGCAGGACTGTTCCGGAACCGAGCCGGTGAAGTGCCTGGCGCTCGCCCGGATTGCTGCGTCGCCATAGGTCTCGATCGCGGGCAGCATGGAGCGGCGCATGTCGCTGGCGGCGAAGGTGAGCCAGAGACGGTGCGCCTCGTCGAAGCTCGGCGGCACTGCTTCCTCGACGGCGTAGCCGGCGGCGGCGAGCGCCTTGGCGGCGCGGTCCAAGGCGCCGGCAACGTGGCGGTCGGCGCGGTCGTCGCGGAACAGGGCGACTTTGATCGGGGTCGCGGGCAGCGGGAAGTCGAAGGCCACCGGCACCGAGATCGGGTCGCGGGGGTCGGGCCGCGCCATGGCGACGAAGGCGAGGCGAAGGTCAGCGATGTTGCGCGCGAGCGGCCCCTGCACCGACATCATCTGGCTGGACAGGCCGCGGTCCTCGGTCATCGTCGAGTTGTATGCGGGGATGCGGCCGACCGTGGGGCGCAGCCCTGCGATCCCGCAGGCGTAGGCGGGGTAGCGCACCGAGCCGCCGATGTCGTTGCCGTGGCCGACGGCACCCATGCCGGTCGCGGTCGCGGCCGCGGCGCCGCCGCTGGAGCCGCCGGGCGTCGTGCCATGGTCCCACGGGTTGAGCGTGCGGCCGTGCAGGTCGTTGTCGGTGAACCAGCGATAGGAAAACGCTGGCGTGTTGCTGCGCCCGACGATAATGGCGCCGGCGGCGCGCAGGTTGTCCACCACCGGCGCGTTTTCCTTGGCGATGTTGTCGCGCAGCGCCACGATGCCGTTGGTCGTGGCACGACCCTTCACGTCCACGTTGACCTTGATGGTGACCGGCACGCCATGCATCGGCCCGAGCCGCGCGCCCTTCGCCTGCGCCTCGTCGGCCGCCGCTGCCGCCGCCATCGCCTCCTCCGCCATGACGTCGGGCAGGGCATTGATCACGGGGTTCACCGCCGCGATGCGCGCCAGCACGCTTTGCGTGGCCTCGCGCGTGGATAGGCGGCCGGCGCGGATTTCGGCGGCGAGCCGGGTTGCGGTCATGCTCCAGGGGTCGGTCATGCGGTGGTCTCCTTCGTCGGGCGCCATGTTACGTGCCAGGGATCGCGATGGCGATCTGGTGGAACAGTTGCGCGGGCAGCGAGCCGCCAACCACGCCCTTCATCGGCGCGTTGTTGTCGTTGCCGGTCCATACGCCGATGACCGTGCCGTTGACGGCGCCGATGAACCAGGCGTCGCGGAAACCCTCGCTGGTGCCGGTCTTGCCCGCGACCACCACGCCCGGGATCGCGGCGGCGCGCGCGGTGCCCCGGCTCACCACGGCGGCCATCATGCGCACCATCATCGCGGCGAGGTTGGGGTTGATCGCGCGCTTCGGCGTGTCGCTCGGCAGCCTCACGGGCTTGCCGTCAGCGGTGACCGTGCGCAGCGCGTGCGGCACCACGCGATAGCCGCCGTTGAAGAACGCGGCATAGGCGCCGCACATCTCCATCAGCCCGACGCTGCCGGTGCCGAGCGCCACGGTCGCGTCGTTGGGCAGCTTGCCGGTGATGCCGAGGCTGCGCGCGACCGCGATCACCTTCGGGGGACCGCCGGCGCGGCGTTCCAGCCGCACGGCGGCGGTGTTGAGCGACTGCGCCAGCGCCGTCTCCACCGTCACCTCGCCGCGGTAGGTCGGCTCGAAGTCGTGCGGGTGCCAGGCGCCGCGCTGGATCGGCGCGTCCAGCACCATGGTGCCCGGGCGCGCGCCGGCCTCGAGGGCGGCGAGCCAGACGAAGGGCTTGAAGGTGGAACCGGCCTGGCGGCGCGCCATCACCGCGCGATTGTAGCCGCCGATCTGGTCGGGCCTGCCCCCAACCATCGCGCGGACGGCGCCGGTCGCCGCGTCCATCACCACCACGGCAACCTCCGCGGCGTGCGCGGCGCGGGCGGGGCCGGCAAAATAGGCGGCGACCGCGTGGTCCACGACGTGCTGCAACGGCGCGTCCAGTGTCGTC
>DAHUXX010000200.1 GCA_027306955.1 Acetobacteraceae bacterium
TTCACGTTGCGCAGGAACTCGCCGACGCCGAAGACGCCGAGCGCAAGGGCGACGAGTTCCACGCCGTCGTCGAGGTTGGTGATGCCCAAGGTGAAACGTTCGGTGCCGGTGAGCGCGTCGGCGCCGACAATGCCGACGAGCATGCCGATAATGGTCATGGCGATGCCCTTGAGCGGCGAGCCGCGCGACATGGTGCCGCCGGCGACGAGGCCGAGGAGCATGATCGAGAAGATCTCGGGCGGGCCGAAGAGGTAGGCGATGCGGACGAGAAGCGGGGAGGCCAGGATCATGACGATGATGCCGACCGAGGCCGCGAAGAAGGAGCAGAGCATGGTGATGCCCAGTGCGACGCCGCTCTTGCCCTTCTGCGTCAGCGGGTAGCCGTCGAGGCAGGTGACGGCGTGCGGCGGGTGGCATGGCAGGTTGAGCAGGATTGCGCCGATCGCGCCGCCGTACTGCGAGCCATAGAAAATGCCGGCGAGCATCAGGATGGCGGGCACCGGGTGCAACCCGTAGGTGAGCGGCAGCAGCATCGAGATCGCCGAGATCGGGCCCATCCCGGGCAGCACGCCGATGAGGTTGCCGACGACGACGCCGAAGAACGACCAGAACAGGTTGGCGGGCTCCAGCGCCACGCCGAAGCCGGACCACAGGGCCGCGAGCGATTCCCCGATCATTGCTTATCCCCAATGGACCAGGGGCAGTTGCACCTGGAGCAGCCACCAGAACACGACGAAGCAGATCAGCGTCATCGCCGCGGCGATGGCGAAGGCGGAGGCGAGGGTGTTGTCGCGGTCGCCAAGGGCGGAGATGAAGACGGTGGCGAAGGTCGCTGGCAGGATACCGGCGAACTCCCCGAGGAGGCCAAAGGAGCCGAGGCCGGCGAGGATACAGAACCAGCCGCGCCACTCCGCGCGGAACGCGAACGGCACGTGCGGCAGGGCGGGACGCAGGGCCTGCAGCAGGATGGCGGCGCCGATGAGGGCGAGCAGCACGCCGAGACAGAGCGGGAAAAAGCCCGGGCCCATGTGGCTCAGCGTGCCGATGCGGTATTGCGTGGATTGGAAGGCGGCGCCCACGCCGAGCAGGAGCATCAGGGCTCCGGCCATCAGGTCCCGGATGTTGAAGGTTCGGCCGGTCATCGGGGGTCCGTTGTCGAGGATGGGGATACCGGCTCGAACCCGGCCCTGGCGCGCAGCGATGCTGAATCCGGACCGGCGAGCAGCGCAACCAGCTTGCGGGCGAGGTCGGGCTGGGCGGCATCGGCTGTCACGGCGGCGGTGTAGATCGTTGCGAGACCGAGTTCTTCCGGAAGCGGTCCGACGAGGCTGAGGCCGGGCGTGTAGTTGATTTCCGTGATCTGGGTGCAGCCGATGGCGTTGTCGTCGCCGGCCTCGGCGAGATGGCGCATAGCGGTGGCGCCGTTGGGGAAGGATTTGATGCGGGCGGCGACGACATCCGCGATGCCGAGGCTCTGAAGCACGCGCTTGAAGTGGCGCCCCGCCGTGGATTGTTCGGTGTCGGGGACGTAGATGGCGCTCGCGGCCTTGAAGGCGGCGGCGAGCGCGGCTTGCGTGGCGATGGGGGGCTGTCTGGCGCCCTCGGGCACGGCGATGCCGGTGCGGACGCGGCCGAGCGGGGCGACGGTCGCGCGATCGATGCGGCTGTCCGCGGCGAGGGCGTCGATCTGGGCCTGGGTGAGGATGATGACGTCGCAGGGATCGCCGTGCAGCAGGCGCTCCCGCATCGCGCCGACGGCGCCGAAGACGCCTTCCACCTTGGCGCCGGCGGCTTCTTCCAGGCGCTCGCCGAGCCTGGTGACCAGGTCCTTCGAGGCGCCGGCGGCGATGACGTGAAGCAGGCTCATGTTTTCCTTCCGTAACGGGTCAGGTGGCCGCGGCGAGGATGCGAGCGGCGGTGAGCGGCAGGGCGCGCACCCGCACGCCGAGGGCATGGAACACCGCGTTGGCGATGGCGGCGGCGGTCGGGCCCATCGCGCATTCGCCGGCGCCGACGGAGCGGCCTGCCGAGGGGATGACGTGGACGTCCACCGCGGGGACCTCGGAGAATTGCAGGATCGGGTAGGTTTCCCAGCTGTCGCTGGTGACCCGTTCGCGGTCGAAGCGAACGGCTTCGCGCAGGGTCCAGCTCGTCGCCTGGATGGCGCCACCCTCGAGCTGGTTCGCGACGCCGTCGAGGCTGATGGGGGCGCCGACGTCGGCGGCGATGGTGAGGCGCCGTACGCGAATTTCGGCTTCGGCGACAATCGAGGCGACGACGGCGCAATAAGCGCCGGTGTTTTTGTAGCGCGCGTAGCCGAGGCCGAGGCCCCCGCCGCGCGCGCCGTGCCAGCCGGATTTTTCGGCGGCAAGCGCGATGACGGCGCAAGCGCGGGGGTCGTCCTGATGACGCAGGCGGAACTCGACGGGGTCGGTGCCGGTTGCGTGGGCGAGCTCGTCCATGAAGCTCTCGGCGGCGAAGACGTTGCCGAAGGCGCCGAGGGAGCGCAGCGAGGAGACGCGGAGCGGGACCGGAAGCACCTTGTGGTTGGCGACGCGCCAATGGGGAAAAGCGTAGGAGGGGATTGCGTTCCTGTCGGCGCCACCGCCGCCGGCGAGCGGCGGGTTGGCCGGTTGCGGGCGCGCCGCCGCGGGGTCGCGGTGCCAGTGGCCGAGCAGCGCGGGCTTGCTGTCGCGGCCGGGACGCAGCGTGTGGCCGTTGCTCCAGAGCGTGTGGCGCCAGGAAGTGATGTTGCCGGTGGCGTCGAGATCGGCCTCGACGTCGATCGCCATGGCGGGGCCGAAGGCGGACCAGGTGAGTTCGTCGGCGCGGTTCCAGATCACGCGGACCGCGCGGCCGGGTGTCGCCATGGCGAGGAAGGCGGCGTCGAAGGCGACGTCGTCGGCGGGGTTGTGGCCGTAGCAGCCGGCGCCCTCGACGTGGGTGACGACGATGTCCATTTGCTCCAGGCGGAGCGCGAGGGCGAGGTCCCGGCGGAGGTTGAAGATGGCCTGGCTGTGGCTCCAGACCTCCAGGCGGTCCTCGCTCCAGCGGGCGATGGCGCAGGACAGGCCGATCGAGGCGTGGGCGATGTAGGGCTTGCTGTAGGAGGCGCGCAGAGTGCGGGCGGGTTTTGCCTTTCCGCTGTCCGGCGCAGGGGACTCGACGATGGCAGTGGCCAGCGGTTGCAGCCGCAGCCAGGCGGGGAGCGCGGTTTCGTCTGGCAGCGCGTTGGCGGGGACGTTCCAGCGGCAGGCCGCCCGCACGCGCTCCATGGCGGCGGCGGCCAGTTGTTCCGTTGGCGCGACGATGCCGACGAGCGAACCCTCGCGCACAAGCGTGACGCCGTCGGGCAGGCGCAGGGCGGCCTCGTCGATCGCGGCGAGTGTCGCGGCCTGGCTGGGCGGGCGCAAGATGCGGCCATGCGCCATGTCCGGAAGGTCGAGGTCGTGGATGAAGCGGGGGCGGCCGAAGATCTTGTCCGGCAGGTCGATGCGCGGCACAGAGGCCATGTCGTTGCGCAGCGCGGGCAGCGGCTTGGGGGTGGCGTCGCCTGTGGCATCGACGTCGAGCAGGTTCTCGCCGGCGATGTCCCAGTAGCTGGCTCCGGCGCCGCCGGGAGCGGTGATCGTTCCGTCATCGACGCGGAGCGCGGAGGCGGGGCAGCCGAGGCGCGCGGCGGCGATGGCGAGGAGGATGGCACGCGCCTCGGCGCTGGCCTGGCGCAGCGCGGCGCCGGAATGCTGGACCG
>DAHUXX010000224.1 GCA_027306955.1 Acetobacteraceae bacterium
CGGCGGTCGAGCTCGGAGAGTTCCGGGGAGGTGAAGCGCGCGCCGTTGGCCATGCCCTGGCGCAGCGCCAGTTCCGGGAAGCCGCGCAGCTTCTCGGTCGCTGTGGCGGGCACCTCGATGACGTAGCCGAGCTGGGCGTGGTGGCGGATCTTCAGGCCCGCGACGCCATAGCGCTGGGCGAACTCCGTCTGCATGCCGGCGATGACACGGCGGGAATCGTCGCGCAGCCGGCGTTCGGCGTCGAGTTCGCCGTCGAAGCCCCGGGCGATGGCACCCGGCTCTAGGCGCGGCGGCGCAGGCTCCGCGAGCGCCGCGGCGAGCCGGTCGTGCAGGGCCATGCCCACACGCATCGCGGCGGCGGCGTCAGCGAGCAGCCCGGGCGCTTCCCCGAGCGCCGAAGCCGCGTTGTGCGCGGCGCGGATGCCGTCGCGGATGGATAAAAGGTCGCGCGGGGAGCCGCGGCCGAGGGAGAGGCGGGAAAGCGCGCGGGCGATGTCGGGGGCGGTGCGCAGCGCCTCGCGCAGCAAGCGCGCGGCCTCGGACCCGGCGAGCAGCCAGAGCCAGGCGTGCTGGCGGGCCACGATCGGCGCCGCCTCGGCGAGCGGGGCGGCGAGCCAGGATTCCAGCAGCCGCGCGCCGGCGGCGGTGCGTGTCCGGCGGACGGCGGCGAGCAGCGTGTGGGCGGTGCCGCCGTCGCGCGCGCGCAGGATCTCAAGGCTCGCGGCGGTCGCGGCGTCTATCGCGAGCCGGCCGGTGTCGCCGGCGGGCGAGGGGCGCGAGAGGCGGGGCAGGCGGCCGGACTGGGTGGCGCGCACGTAGTCGAGCGCCGTGCTGGCCGCCTGGGCCTCGGAGTCGGAGAAATGGCCGAAGGCGTCGAGGCTGGCGACATCGTAGGCGGCGGCGACGCGGCGGCGGGCGGTCGCGGCATCGGGGATGGGTGCCTCGGGCGCGCGGCGGGCGGCGAAGGCGTCGAGCGCCAACGTGTCGGGCGCGAGGATCTCGGCGGGGTCGAGGCGGGCGAGCAGCTCGGCGAGCCGCGGTGCCGGCGTCGTTGTGGTTTCGAACTGACCGGTCGAGATATCCAGCCACGCGGCGCCAATTGTATCCCTTCCCGCAAGGTGGGGGGCCGGAACGAGTGCGAGCAGCCAGTTGGGCCGCGCCGCCTCCAGCAGTGTGTCCTCGGTGAGTGTGCCAGGCGTGACCAGGCGCACGACCTCGCGCCGTATCGGGGCGCGGCCCTTGCCGGGCGGCTCCATCTGCTCGGCGATGGCGACGCGGAAGCCGCGGCGGATCAGGCGCTGCAGATAGGCCTCCGCGGCATGGACCGGCACGCCGCACATCGGGATCGGCCTGTCCGCGTGCGTGCCGCGATGGGTGAGCGCGATGTCGAGCGCCGCCGAGGCCGCCTGCGCGTCCTCGAAGAACAGCTCGTAGAAATCGCCCATGCGGAAGAACACCAGCGCGTCGGGCTGCGCCGCCTTGGCCGCGAACCATTGCGCCATGGCGGGCGTGGCCGCCGGCGGTGGCGATGTCGGGGCGGATGGGGGTTGGGAAGGCCGCTCCATCCCTACCGCATAGCGGTATCGCCGCAGTTGCGAAACGCCTGACTTGCGGCCGGGGGCGAGCCGGTCACAATAGGCGCCAACAAATCTCGCACCAGAAATTTTGGGGAAACGATCCGATGGCCGATGGCAGTCTGCACGAGGGCGACACCCGTACCGCGCGCGTCAGCGGGGAGGAGGCGCTGGCGATGCATGCCGAGGCGCCCGCGGGCAAGCTCGCCACCCGGCTCACCAAGCCGCTGACCACCGCGCGCGATCTCTCGCTCGCCTATTCGCCCGGTGTCGCGGAGCCCTGCCTGCACATCGCGCGCGACCCCGCGCTCGCCTACGACTACACGAGCAAGGGCAACATGGTGGCCGTGGTATCCAACGGCACCGCGGTGCTGGGGCTCGGCAACCTCGGCGCGCTGGCGGCGAAGCCGGTGATGGAGGGCAAGGTCGCGCTGTTCAAGCGCTTCGCCGACGTGGACGGCATCGACCTCTGTGTCGACACCGAGGACAGCGAGGCGCTGATCAACGCCGTGCGCTATCTCGGGCCGAGCTTCGGGGGCATCAACCTCGAGGACATCAAGGCGCCGGAGTGCTTCATCATCGAGGAGAAGCTCCGCGAGCTGATGGACATCCCGGTGTTCCACGACGACCAGCACGGCACCGCGATCGTCGCCGCGGCGGGGCTGATCAACGCCTGCCACCTCACCGGGCGCGACCTCGCCGCCACACGGCTCGTGATCAACGGCGCGGGGGCGGCGGCGATCGCGTGCGCGGAACTGGTGAAGGCGATGGGCATGCGCCCGGAGCACGTGATGCTCGCAGACACCAAGGGCGTGGTCTGGCGCGGCCGCACCGAGGGCATGAACCAGTGGAAGAGCGCGCACGCGGTGGAGACGAAGGCACGCACGCTCGCCCAGGCGCTGGAGGGGGCGGACGTGTGCTTCGGCCTCTCGGTCAAGGGCGCGCTGACGCAGGGGATGGTCGCGGGCATGGCGGACAAGCCCATCATCTTCGCCATGGCCAACCCCGACCCCGAGATCACGCCGGAGGAGGCGCGCGCCGCGTCCCCGCACGCGATCATCGCCACCGGGCGCAGCGACTATCCGAACCAGGTCAACAACGTGCTCGGCTTCCCCTACATCTTCCGCGGCGCGCTGGACGTGCGGGCGCGCACCATCAATGAATCGATGAAGATCGCGGCGGCCGAGGCGCTGGCGATGCTGGCGCGCGAGGACGTGCCGGACGAGGTGAACGTCGCGGGCGGCGGGCGGCGGCTGCAGTTCGGGCCGGAGTATATCATTCCGAACGCGTTCGATCCGCGCCTCATCACCTGCGTGCCGCCGGCCGTCGCCAAGGCGGCGATGGACAGCGGCGTCGCGCGCCGCCCGCTCGCCGACCTCGCCCGCTACCGGCGCGAGCTTTCCGGGCGGCTCGATGCCACGGCGAACGCGCTCGATGCGATCAGCGAGCGGGTGAAGGAGCAGCCGCGCCGCGTGGTGTTCGCGGAGGGCGAGGAGGAAAAGAGCGTGCGCGCCGCGGTGCAGTTCCGCAACGCCGGCTACGGCACGCCGGTGCTGATCGGGCGCGAGGAGCGGGTGCGCGCGACGATGGCCACGCTTGGGCTCGGGGCGGCGAGCGGGATCGAGGTGCACAACGCCAGGCTCTCGCACAACAACCGCAAATACGCGGAGTTCCTGTACGGGCGGCTGCAGCGCAAGGGCTACCTCGCGCGCGACTGCCAGCGCATGGTGAACCAGGACCGCAACGTCTTCGCCGCCTGCATGGTCGCGACCGGCGACGCGGATGCGATGGTGACCGGGCTCACGCGCGCGGCGGCGGTCGCCCTCGACGACGTGCGCCACGCGATCGCGGAGGCGCCAAAGAGCGTGGCGTTCGGCCTCACGCTGATGCTGGGCGAGCGGGGGCGGGCGATCTTCGTCGCCGACACGCTGATCCACGAGCGGCCGACGGCGCGCGAACTGGTGGCGATCACGCGCGGTGCCGCGGCGGCGGCGCGCAGCCTCGGCCACGAGCCGCGCGTGGCGCTGCTGTCGCACTCCACCTTCGGCAACCCGATGAACGCGCTGGGGCATACGATGCGCGAGGCGGTGGCGCTGCTGGACAGCGAGGTGGTGGATTTCCAGTACGATGGCGAAATGAGCCCGGAAGTGGCGCTCGACCCGCAGTTCCGCGCCATCTACCCGTTCTGCCGCCTCACCGGGCCGGCCAACGTGCTGGTGATGCCGGGGTTGCATTCGGCGCACATCGTGGCGCAGCTTGCCCCGCGCATCGGCGGTGTGATGACGCTCGGGCCGATCATCATGGGGCTCGAGCATCCGGTGCAGATCGTGCCGATGGATGCCTCCGTCCGCGGCCTCGTGGACACCGCCGTGATCGCGGCGCACCAGGCGCTGACGAAGGGCTAGGCGTTCAGAGCGGCGCGAGCCAGACGTCGAGCACGGCGGCGCGCTTCTCCTCGCGGATGGCGGCCATCGCGGCATCGAGCGCCGCGTCCAGTTCCTCGGGCCGCTTCACGGTGCGCGCGAAGGCGCCGCCGGCGGCGGCAGCGATGCCGGCGTAGTCCGGCGGCGGGTCGAAGGCGACGCCGATGTCGTTGGCGCGGCTCGCGTGGCCGTGCGGATGCACGCCGAGCATGGAGAGCTTCGGGCTCTTCCAGCCGCGGTTGTTGTAGACCACCTGCAGGAAGGGCGTTTCGTACTGCCGCGCCATCCAGTGCACGGTGGAGGGCACGCTGAACATGTAGGAGCCGTCGCCGCCCAGCGCCATCACCAGCGCGTCCGGGTTGGCGAGCTTGGCGCCGATCGCCGCCCCGCCGTTCCAGCCGAGCGAGCCGCCGCCGGCGGCGTGGATGGTGCCGGGGCGCGTGCGCATCATGTGGTCGGCGATGACGGTGTAGTTGGAGATGCCCTCGCTCAGCACGATCGTGCCTTCGTCGGCGCGGGCGCGGATGGCGCCGGTGAGGTGGGTGGGCGTGATCTCGCCCTCGCCCGGCTGCTCGGCGGCGAGCAGGCGCGAGAGGCGGTCGGAGTGGCGCTGCGCGAGGCGGCGGCGGCGCGCCTCGATGGCATGCGTGTCGAGGGGCAGCGTTTCGAGCGCGGCGTTGACCTGCGCCAGCGCCTGCTGCGCGTTGGCCTGCCAGGTGGCGTGCGCGTGGATGTACCAAAGCGGCATCGCCTGCTTCAGCGCGTCCGTGTCGATGTGCAGGATGCGCGCATCGGCGCGCGGGCGGTTGTGGCTCGCGATCCAGGGCACGTCGCTGTCCAGCACCAGAACCACGTCCGCCTCCGCCAGCGCCGGGTTCTGCACCGGCTCGTTCCATTGGCAGCCCTGGTGCAGCACGTTGTCGGCGGGGAAGTTCATGGCACTCGGCACGCTGTCGAGCACGGCGATGGCGAGGCGGTCCGCGAGGCGCACGAGCTCCGGCACCGCGCGCGGGTTGCGGCCGAGGTAGGACGTCACGACCAGCGGATGGCGCGCGCCGGCGAGGGCGCGGGCGATCTCCGCCGCGTCGTCCGCTTGTATCGCGGCAGGCGTGGTGGGCTGCCAGCGGGACCAGTCCAGCGCGACCTCTGGCACCTCCTCCTCCAGCACCTCGCGCGCGGCCATGAGGTAGACCGGGCCGCGCGGCTCGCTGGTGGCGAATTGCAGCGAGCGGGCGAGGACCTGCTTGATGTTGCGCCCAGTGCGGATCTCCGCGTCGTAGCGCATGTAGCCGCGCACGATGCCGCGCTGGTCGTGCACGTCCTGGATCCACTGGATGAACTCGTTGCGGCTGCCGGTGAGTTCGCCCTCCTGCGTCATCGGCGAGGCGCCGGCGAGGATCACCACGGGGATGCGCCCGCGCGCCGCGTTGTGCACGGCGCCGGCCAGCGCCTGGGTGCCGCATTCCACGTGCACCAGCACGGCCTGCGGCCGCCCGCCGCTCTGCGCGTAGCCGTGGGCGATGGACAGCGCCACCATCTCGATGGGGCAGGTGACGATGCGCGGCACGGCCTTGCCCACCGCCGGCGCCGCGGCGATCGCCTCGATGATCGCGGGGTGGTCGCTGCCGAGATTGGCGAAGATGTATTCGACGCCCGCCTCGCGCAGGGCTTCGAGCAGTTGCATGGCGGCGGTCGGCACTTGCGTTTTCTCTCCCCTGGGGCCTCGCCACTAACCCGCGCGGCAGCGGCGCGCAAACCGCTTCCTTCGCCAAATGCTTTATGCCTAAAGTGTCCGGGACGAGGCTGATCGTAAGCGACCATCGGTAAACCCTGGGGGGGCGGGAAGAATGAAGCGGATCTGGGCGGCTGGGCTCGCGCTGGGCGCGGCGATGGCGCTGTCGGCGGGCGGGACGGCACGCGCGGCGGACGTGAACGTCGCCTTCGTTGCCACGCTCTCCGGCCCGGCGGCGACGCTGGGCAAGCAGCTCGAGGACGGGTTCAAGCTGCGGCTCGACCAGCTGGGCGGCAAGCTCGGCGGCGAGCCCGCGCATGTCAGCATCATCGACGACGAGCTGAAGCCGGACGTGGCGCTGACCAAGCTCAAGGCGGTGATGGAGAGCCGGCACATCAACTTCGTCGTCGGCCCGATCTTCACCATCGTCGAGGCCGCGATCTTCAAGCCGGTGATCCGCTCCGGCGCCATCTTCATCAGCCCCAACGCCGGCTGGTCCTACCTCGCGGGGAAGGGCTGCAACCCGCATTTCTTCGCGACCAGCTACGAGAACGGCCAGCCGCATTCCGTGAGCGGGCAGTACGCGACGGACGCGGGCTACAAGCGCGTGTTCCTGCTCGCGCCGGACTACCAGGCCGGGCACGAGGCGCTCGCCGGGTTCAAGTCGCGCTACAAGGGCACCGTGGTCGCCGAGGACTACGTGCCGCTGACCTCGATGGACTTCCAGTCGGAGCTGGCGAAGATCGCGCAGGCGAAGCCGGATGCGATCTACGCCTTCCTGCCCGGCGGGCTCGGCATCAACTTCGTCAAACAGTTCCACGCGGCCGGGCTGAACCACATCCCGTTCCTCTCCGCCTTCACCGCGGACGAGAGCGTGCTGCCGGCGGAGGGCAACGCCGCACTCGGGCTCTATGGCGGGGCGGACTGGGCACCTGATCTCAACAACCCGACCAACAAGGCCTTCGTCGCCGCGTTCGAGGCGAAGTACCATTACGTTCCCGCAACCTACGCGGCGCAGGCCTACGACACCGCGAGCCTGATCGACGCGGCGGTGCGCGAGGCCGGCGGGGCGGGCAACGCGGACAAGGTGGCGGCGGCGATGATGAAGGCGGACTTCAAGTCCGTGCGCGGCAATTTCCGCTTCAACCACAACCACTACCCGATCCAGGACTTCTACCTGACGAAGGTGGTGAAGGGCGCGGACGGCAAGCTGCAGACCAGCATCGTGAAGAAGGTGCTGACCGACGCCGCCGACCCCTATGCCGGCCAGTGCAGGATGAAGTGAATCCGGCGGCGCAAGCCGCATGACGCTGCTGCTGGTGCAGGCGCTGAACGGGGTGCAGCTCGGGCTCACCCTGTTCCTGATCGCGGCCGGGCTCACGCTCGTGTTCGGGGTGATGGACTTCATCAACCTCGCGCACGGCGTGCAGTACATGGTGGGCGCCTATCTCGCGGTCTCGTTCTATGACGCGAGCGGATCGTTCCTGCTGGCACTCATCGGTGCGTCGCTGGCGACCGGGGCGCTGGGGCTCCTGCTGGAGGCGCTGGTGTTCCGCCGCCTCATGGGGCGCGGGCATCTCGACCAGGTGCTGGCGACGTTCGGGCTGATCCTCACCATCGGCGAGCTGGTGCGCCTCATCTGGGGAACGTCGCCGCTGCAACTGCCGGTGCCGAGGCTGCTTTCCGGCGCGGTGCCGCTGATGTCCGGCATGGGCTACCCGGTCTATCGCATCATGCTCATCGTCGTGGGGCTCGCGGTCGCGGGCGGGATGGCGCTGGTGATCGGGCGCACGAAGATCGGCATGCAGCTGCGCGCCGGCGCCTCCAACGCGGCGATGGTCAACGCGCTCGGCGTCGATATCCACCGCATGTTCCGCCTGGTGTTCGGCGTCGGCGCGATGCTGGCGGGGTTCGCGGGCGTGCTCGCCGCGCCGCTCGTCTCGGTGGAGGCGGGCATGAGCGACAACCTGCTGATCCTCGCCTTCGTCGTCATCGTGGTGGGCGGCGTGGGTTCCGTGCGCGGCGCCTTCATCGCGGCGATCCTGGTGGGGCTGGTGGACACGCTGGGCCGCTCGCTGGTGACCGCCGCAGCGCTCGCGCTGCTGCCGCCGATGGCGGCGGGGCACGTGGGCCCGGCGCTGGCCTCGATGCTGATCTACCTGTTCATGGCGGCGGTGCTGGCGGTGCGGCCGGCGGGCCTGTTCGGCGTGCCCGCATGACGGGCTGGCGGCTGCCGCTCGGGATGCTGGTGGTGTTCGCGGCGATCCCGCTGCTCCCCTTGGGGCACGACAGCGGCTACGCCATGCTGCTCGGCGCGCGGATCATGGTGTTCGCCACCGCCGCCGTCTCGCTCGACCTCATCCTCGGCGCGGGCGGGCTGGTGAGCTTCGGGCACGCGGCGCCGCTGCTGCTCGGCGCCTATGCCGTCGCGGCGCTGGACAAGGCGGGCGTGGACGGCGCGTTGCCGGTGCTGGCGCTGGCACTGGCGCTCGCGGGCATCTACGCGCTGCTGACGGGGGCGGTGGCGCTGCGCACGCGGGGCGTGAACTTCATCATGATCACGCTCGCCTTCGCGCAGATGGTCTATTTCGCGACGGGATCGATCCCCGACTACGGCGGCACCGACGGCTATCCGCTCGGCGAGCGCACGCGGCTGTTCGGGCTCAAGGTGCTGCATGACGGGCTGCCGTTCTATCTCTCGGCACTCGCGGTGCTGGTGGCGAGCTACCTGGTGTGCCGCGCGCTGCTGGCGACGCCGTTCGGCCGCTCGCTCGTCGCATTGCGGCAGAACGAGCAGCGGGCGCGCGCGATGGGGATCGACCCGCTGCGCGTGCGGCTCGGCGCGATGGTGGTCGCCTCCCTCATCGCGAGCCTCGCGGGCGTGCTGCTGGCCAACGAATCCGACTTCATCTCGCCCGCCTACGGCGCCTGGCAGCGCTCGGCGGAGCTGATGGTGATGGTGCTGCTGGGCGGCGCCGGCTCGCTTTCCGGCGCGGTGCTGGGGGCGGGCGTGGTGGTGCTGCTGGAGGAGGGGCTGGGGCGGTTCACGCAGCACTGGCCGCTGATCTTCGGGCCGGTGCTGGTGCTGGCGGCGCTGGGGCTGCGCGGCGGGCTGGCGGGCATGTGGGCGCGCCGTGGCTGAGGTGCTGCACGTCGAGGGCCTGTCCAAGACGTTCGGCGCGCTGTGGGTGACGCGCGAGGTCTCGCTCACGCTCGCGGCGGGCGAGGTGCACGCGGTGATCGGGCCCAACGGCGCGGGCAAGACCACGCTGATCCACCAGATCTCCGGCGTGCTGCTGCCCGACCGCGGGCGGATTTCGTTGCGGGGCCGAGACATCACGCGGGCGAGGCCGGAGGCGCGGGCGCGGGCGGGGCTGGCGCGCAGCTTCCAGATCACCTCCGTGCTGCCGGAGTTTTCCGTCCTCGAAAACGTTGCGCTTTCGGTCCAGGCGCACGCGGGGCGGGCGATGCGCCCATGGGGCCGCGCCGGCCGGGACCGCGAGGCGAACGCGCGCGGCATGGCGGCGCTGGAACGCATGCAGATGGCGGACCGCGCGCACCGCCCCGCCGGCACGCTCAGCCACGGCGAGAAGCGCCAGCTCGAACTCGCGATGGCGATCGCCGCCGACCCGCTCGTGATGCTGCTCGACGAGCCGCTGGCCGGTGCCGGGCCGGAGGAGGTGCCGCGGCTGATCTCCCTCCTGCGCGCGATGAAGGGCGGGCCCGCGATCCTGCTCGTGGAGCACGACATGGAGGCGGTGTTCGCGCTCGCGGACCGGATCACGGTGCTGGCGGAGGGCCGGGTGATCGCGAGCGGCAGGCCCGATGCGGTGCGCGGCGACGAGGCGGTGCGCGCGGCCTATCTCGGCGAAGACTTCTGACATGAAGCTGAGCGTCGAGAACCTCCAGGGCGGCTATGGCGAGACGCAGGTGCTGTTCGGCGTCTCCCTCGATGTCGCGGAGGGCGAGGTGGTGAGCCTGCTCGGCCGCAACGGCATGGGCAAGACCACCACCATCCGCACGCTGATGGGCATGCTGCCGCCGCGCGCCGGGCGGGTGACGCTGGACGGGCGCGACATCGGCGGCCTGGAGCCCTTCGCCATCGCCCGCGCCGGGCTCGGCCTGGTGGCGGAGGGGCGGCAGGTCTTTCCCACCCTCAGCGTGGAGGAAAACCTCGTCGCCACCGCGCGGCCCGGCCCGTGGACGCAGGCGCGGGTGGAGGCGCTGTTCCCCCGCCTCGCGGAGCGGCGGCGCCAGGCGGGCCGGCTGCTTTCCGGCGGCGAGCAGCAGATGCTGGCGATCGGGCGCGCGCTGATGACCAACCCGCGCCTGCTCATCCTCGACGAGGCGACGGAGGGGCTGGCGCCGCTGATCCGCGCCGAGATCTGGGCGGTGCTGCGCACGCTCAAGCAGTCCGGCCTCGGCATCCTGGTGATCGACAAGACGCTGGAGGCGCTGAAGCGCCTCGCGGACCGGCACGTGGTGATCGAGAAGGGGCGCACGGTGTGGGCCGGCGACGGCGCGGCGCTGGCTGCCGAGCCCGAGGTGCTGCGGCGGTATCTGCATTTGTGACCCCCTGAAACCGGCGCGCGCGCGACCGCCTCTCGCGCGGGGTGGCGGAGTGCGCCGGGCGGGGTTATCCGCCCCCTTCCCAGCCCCTAGAGCCCTGAAAAACCCGCGTTTCGTGGCAACCGCGACGGCATGTGCCCTCGTGGCGATGCCGCGTGCGCGCATGCCCGGAGAACGCCATGCACCGCCCCTTCCCGCGCGACCAGGCCGCCGAGGCCGCCCGCCAACGGCATTGAGCATGCCCTGCGCCGTGACGAATGACCCGCCCCGGACATCGCCATCCTGCGCGGCCCGCGTGGCACCGCACCGGCGTTCTGGCTCGAAAGCTACAACGGCGGCGCCTTCGCCCCGGACCGCGTGCGCGACGGGGCCGGAGGGCGCGGCCGTGCCGCACCTGGCGTGGAGCGTGATCGGCGCCATCCCGCCGGACAGGGTGGCGAGCCTGCTGCTGGCCGGGGACGACGACGGGATGATGGCGCGTTTCCTCCCCATCTGGCCGGAGCGCGTGCCGCCGCGCCGCCCGCAGGCGATGGCCGACACCGAGGGCGCGTTCCGCTGCCTGCGCCGGCTGCGGGCGCTGCCGTGGGCGGAGGCGCCGGCGCCGCGTGTGGTGCCGGTGGCGGAGGCGGCGCTGGGGCTGTTCGACGAATGGCGCCTCGCGGCGGCGGAGCTGGAGGCGGGTGCGGCGGGGCTGATGGTGGGCTGGCTCGGCAAGCTGCCGGGGATGGCGCTGCGGCTTTCGCTCACGCTCGAATACCTGGCGTGGGCGGAGGCGGAGGACGGCACGGCGGAGCCGGCGGAGGTGGGCCTGCGCGCGATGCAGGGGGCGGTGATGTTCCTCCAGCTCTTCGCGGTGCCGATGGCGCGCCGCGTCTTCGGCGCCGCGGCGCTGCCGGAGGCGGAGCGGGATGCCGCGCGGCTGGCGAAGTGGCTGGCGAGGCAGGCGCCGTTGCCGGGGGTGATTAATGCGCGGGTGTTGAGGCTCGGTGAGGGGCTGATGATCCCCGACGCCGCGCGGATGGAGGCAGCGCTCGTGGAACTGGCGGAGGCGGGGTGGGTAAGGGAGGCGCCGGGCAACGCCGGCGCGATGGGACGGCGACGGAAGGACTGGGCTGTCAACCCGGCGCTGGTGGACGCGCTGGCGGAGGCAGGGGCGTGAGCGGGGACTTTTGGAGTTTTGGTAGTTTTGGAAACGGGGGCGGGCCGGTGAGGGTATTGGGGTTTCGCTAGTGGGACGGATTTAGCGCCGGGCGAAACAGAGGCTGCGAACCAAA
>DAHUXX010000276.1 GCA_027306955.1 Acetobacteraceae bacterium
GCACGGACAGCCCCCAAGATCGCAACGACGGTGATCCACCCGACAGTGTCCCTGCGGGAGGCCGAGATCGGCCAGTGCTGCGAGGTGCTGGAACATTGCCAGATCGAATACGCAACGCTCGGCGACTACAGCTATCTCGGACCCTACTGCACGGTGGCGGATGCCGGGATCGGCAGGTTCTGCGCGATTGCGGCCTCGGTGCGCATCGGGCCGCCGAATCACCCAACTGGCCGACCCTCGCAGCACCGCTTCACCTATTGCCCCGAATACTACAGCCCGGCGGCGAGGCGCGACCACGCGTTCTTCCGCGACCGGCGGCGGCACATGGTGTCGATCGGGCACGATGTCTGGATCGGGCACGGCGTGATCGTGCTGCCCGGCGTCACGGTGGGGGACGGCGCGGTGTTGGCGGCGGGCGCCGTAGTAACGCGCGACGTGGCACCCTACACGATCGTGGGTGGCGTGCCGGCGCGGCCGATCCGCGCACGTTTCCCAGCGGAGATCGCGGCGCGGCTGCAGCGTATCGCGTGGTGGGACTGGCCGTTCGAGACCATCATGGAGCGCCTCGCCGACTTCCAGACCGACGACGTCTCGGCGTTCTGCGACAAATGGGACAAGGGATCGGAGCCCCGCCTCACGGAACGATCGCGATCGCCTCGATCTCGACCAGCGCCTGCTTCTCCACCAGCGAGGCAACGCCGATCACGGACATCGCCGGGAACGTCTTGCCCATGACGCGGCGCCAGGCGGCGCCGAGTTCCTTGCCGGCGTTGCGGTAGGCCTCGATGTCAGTCACGAACCAGGTGAGCCGTGCGAGATGGCTGGCGTCGCCGCCGGCCTCGGCCAGCACCGCGAGGATGTTGCGCAGCGCCTGCTCGATCTGCGGCACCAGTCCCTCCGCGAACACGCCCTTCTCATCCCAGCCGATCTGGCCCGCGAGCACGACGAGGCAGCCGGTGCCGGCCATGCCGTTGGCATAGCCCGCCGGGCGCGGCCAGCCCCGCGGCTGCAGGACGGTGAGCGCGGCGTCAGCCATGGGCGACTTCCTTGACATGGGATTTCAGGCGGCCGAGCAGCCGCATGAGCTGCGCCACATCCGCGGGCGCGAGGCCGGCGGTGAGTTCGGCGATCCACTCCGCATGCGCCGCGGCCATGCCGGCGAAGACGTGGCGGCCCGTGGGCGTCAGCGCGACGACGACGGCGCGACGGTCGCTCGGGTGGGCGCGGCGCTCGACATGCCCCGACTCAAGGAGGCGTTCGACCAGTCCCGTGACGTTGCCGTTGGAGACCATCATGCGGCGGGACAGTTCGCCCAGCGTCATACCCTCCGGCGCTTTCTCGAGCTGGGCCATGAGGTCGAAGCGCGGCAGGGTGACGCCGAAATGCCGGCGCAGACGAGCGCGGATCTCGCCCTCGATGAGGTTGGTGCAGGTGAGCATGCGCAGCCATAGGCGCAGCTCTGCCCGGTGATCGGCGGGGTGCTCCTGCGCGCGGGTTTCGGCATCGAGCAGAATGGGGGGCTCGTTCACATCACTTCTACGCCGGCGACGGGGAGCGAGACGCCAGTGACGGCGTCGGAGCCGGGACCGCAGAGATAGAGCACGGCGGCGGCAACCTCCTGTGGCTGGACCAGGCGCCCCTGGGGATTGGCGAGGGTGAAATCGGCGCGGATGGCTTCGGCGCTGCGGCCACCGCGAGCGGCAATGCGGGCAATGCTGGACTCCACGAGTTCGGTTTCCGTGTAGCCGGGGCAGACGGCGTTGACGGTGACCCCCTTGCCCGCGACCTCGCGCGCGAGCGCACGGGTGAGCCCGACGGCGCCATGCTTCGCGGCGACATAGGCGCTGACATAGGGGTAGCCGGTGAGGCCGGCGGTCGAGGCGATCGTGACCACCCGGCCCCAACCGCGCGCGAGCATGCCAGGCAGCAATGCGTGGGTGGCGGTGAAGACGGCGGTAAGGTTGACCGCGAGCATGCGGTCCCAGATCTCCTGCGTGGTACGGGCGAAGGGCGCGCTCTCTGCCGCCCCCGCGTTGTTGACCAGGATATCGACCGGGGGCAGCGCGGCGAGGGCGCATTCGAGCGCGGGCGCATCCGTCACGTCCGCAACAACCTGCGTGGCTGCCCCACCGGCGGTGATGACGGCAGCCAGGGTTTCAGCGCGACGGCCAAGCACGGTGACCCGAGCACCCGCGTCGGTGAGCGCGCGCGCCACCGCGGCGCCGATCCCCTGACCGCCTCCCGTCACCAGGGCATGTCGTCCGTCGAGCGTCATCGCCCCTCCTTTGCTCCCGGCCGCGTCGCTGATGTCCGATCCCATCATTGCGGGCCTGTTCCTTCAAGTATAAAATATTTTTGCCGGAACGGGGAGGTCAGGATGCGCATCGAGGTCATCGGCGGCGGGCCTGCGGGGCTCTACTTCGCGATCCTGATGAAGAAGCAGCGCCCCGATGTCGAGATCCGGGTGCACGAACGCAACCGGCACGACGACACGTTCGGCTTCGGAGTGGTGTTCTCCGACGCGACGCTGGAGATCTTCGAGCGCCACGACGCGGAGAGCGCCAAGGCGATCACCGACCATTTCGCCTATTGGGACGACATCGAAATCAGGTTCAAGGGCAACCGGTTTCGCGTCAGCGGCAACGGCTTCTGCGGGTGCTCACGCCGCACCCTGCTGTTGCTGCTGCAGGAGCGGGCGAGGAACCTCGGCGTCGAGCTTAATTTCACCGACGAGGTGACATCGCTGGAATCCGTGCGCGGCGCGGACCTGATCATCGCTTCGGATGGCATCAACTCCTTCGTGCGCCAGGGTAATTCCGGGCATTTCGGGACCACGGTCGATCTGCGGCCGAACCGGTTCGCGTGGATGGGGTCGACCAGGCCGCTCGATGCGTTCACCTTCTGCTTCCGCGAGAACGAACACGGTATCTTCATCGCGCATGCCTATCAGTATGAGCCTGGCGCCTCGACCTGGGTGCTGGAGACCGACCCCGAGACGTTCCAGCGTGCGGGACTCGGCGCGATGGACGAGAAGCAGTCCGCCGCCTACCTGGAGCGCGTGTTCGCGGAGGATCTCGGCGGGCACCGGCTGCTGATCAATCGCTCCATGTGGCGGCAATTCCCGATGATCCGCAATGCGCGCAGCACCATGATCCGCGACGCTGATGGCATGCCGGACAACGTGGTGCTGCTGGGGGACGCGAAGTCAACCGCGCATTTCTCGATCGGCTCCGGCACCAAGCTCGCGATGGAGGACGCGATCGCGCTCACCGAGGCGTTCCGCCTGCATGGCGAGGTGACAGCGAGCCTTGAGGCGTTCGAGCGCGACCGCAGGGACGAGGTGGAGCGGACGCAGCACGCGGCGGACGTGTCGCTGGTGTGGTTCGAGCAGGTGCGACGGTTCTGGGACATGGAGCCGCTGCGCTTCGCGTTCGGGCTGATGACGCGGTCGAAATCCATCACCTACGACAATCTGCGTCTGCGCGCGCCGGATTTCGCGGACGCGATGGACCGCATGGTAGCGAAGGAGACAGTCGCGAAAGGGTTCCCGCGTGCGACCCCCGTGGCCCCGATGTTCCAGCCGATGGCGCTGAAGGACATGGTGGTGGCGAACCGCATCGTCGTATCGCCGATGTGCATGTATTCCGCGGTGGACGGCGTGCCGGGCGACTGGCACCTGGTGCATTACGGCGCACGGGGGCTCGGCGGAGCCGGGCTGATGTTCACGGAGATGACATGCGTGGCGCCGGACGCGCGGATCACACCGGGCTGCGCCGGGCTGTGGAACGACGCGCAGGAAGCGGCATGGACGCGCATTGCCGGGTTCGTGCACGCGCACGGCAACACGAAAATGGTGCTCCAGCTCGGCCATGCCGGGCGCAAGGGGGCGACGAAGCTGATGTGGGAAGGGATGGACCGGCCGCTGGCGGAGGGCGCCTGGCCCATCGTGGCGCCATCGCCCCTGGCCTACTACCCGGACAGCCAGGTGCCGCACGAAATGACGCGCGCGGACATGGAGCGTGTGCGCGAGCAGTTCGTGGCGGCGGCAAAGCGGGGAATTCGTTGCGGGTTCGACATGCTGGAGCTGCACGCGGCGCACGGGTATCTGCTCGCGAGCTTCATTTCGCCGCTGACCAACAGGCGGACCGACGAATACGGCGGCACGCTTGCCAGCCGGCTGCGCTTCCCGCTCGAGGTGTTCGCGGCGCTGCGCGCGGTGTGGCCACGGGAGAAGCCGATGTCGGTGCGCATTTCCGCGACCGACTGGCAGGAAGGCGGGACGACCGAGGCGGAGTCCGTCGAAGTCGCGCGCGCCTTCGCGGCAGCCGGATGCGACCTGGTGGATGTCTCGACCGGGCAGACGACGCCGGATTCCGCCCCCGGCTATGGGCGGATGTTCCAGGTCCCGTTCGCCGACGCGATCCGCAACGAGACCGGGATCGCCACGATGTGCGTGGGCAGCATCACGACGGCGGACCAGGTGAACACGATTCTCGCGGCGGGGCGCGCGGACCTCGTCGCGCTGGGGCGGCCGCACCTGACCGACCCCAACTTCACGCTGCGGGCCGCCGCCTCCTATGGCGTGGAACTGGACACCCGCCCGCCACAATACGAGCCTGGCACCGCGCAGCTCTACCGCCTCGCCGAGCAGGCCCGGGCGGAACTGATCGAACTGCGCAAGAAGGCCAAGCCCAAGTCGCATGGGCCGCAGTTGCTGAAGGCGGCAGAATAGGCGGGATCCAGCGCCTCAAGGCCGCGGCAGCATTTGCGCCGCGGCGATGGCGAGGAGCGCCAAGGCGAGAACCCACGCGGTGTAGGCCCGGTTCCAGCGCATGGTCACCGTCCACGGGTCCGTCTCCGTCCAGCGCGCCGTGCTGAGGGCGCTGGCGGACATCGCCGACTTCCCCACGCCCACGCCCCAGCCGAGCATGCAGGCGAAGGCCAGCGTGTCCGGTTCCGCGCCGAGGGCCGCGGGGTTGGGAATAGCGGCACCAAGGATGGCGACGACGACGATCGGGTTGAGGCCGACGAGACCGATCGCAACCAGCCGCACGGGCACGGCGAGCGGGATGGCGATGGGCCAGCAGGCCGAGTGCCGCGGCGAGGCCGCCATGCGGCAGTACGGCGCCGAGGGTGACGCCCATGAAGCCGCCGGCCCCGAGCACCGTCGCCTCGCCGCGGAGGGCGGGGATGCGGCGAGCGAAGCCGGCAAGCCGCGCGGGCAGGCTCTGGCGCTGCATCACGAGCCAGGCGAGGCCAACCAGGCGGACGGCCGCGGTCACGCCGACCGAGAGGGACGCGGCAAACACGCGGCCAACGAGGCCGGCCACGATCCAGACGATGCCGAGCATGACGAGGGCGGGAAGGAACGCGACCACAATGAACCGGCCCACGTTGGCGGCGGCGTTGCGCAGTGCGCCGAGGGGATAGAAGAAGGCGGCATAGGCGGCGCCGCGGCGCCAGGCAGCGAGGACGAGCGTCCCTGGATGCGCAGCGAAGGCAATGGCGAGCATGCCCGCGGCCGACATGCCGAGACAGAGCAGGCGGATAGACCGGCGCTGGCGCGGCAGCGCCCAGATCAGGAAAGCGAGGATGGCGAGGCCCGCACGGACAAGGCTTGGTGGACTGGGCTTGCATCAATTACGCCGGGCCTGGACAGCCTCCGCCGCCGGGGCCAGATGACGCGAGCAAA
>DAHUXX010000280.1 GCA_027306955.1 Acetobacteraceae bacterium
TCCTCCTCGTGCGTGGCACCCCGCCGGCGCGTCCCGGCGAGCGGGCGGATGGTCACCGTGCCGTTGCGAAGTCGCACCAAAATCTCCGGGCTCGACCCGGCGACGCTGAAGCCGCCGAAATCGAGGAAGAACAGAAACGGAGCCGGATTGATCCGCCGGAGCGCGCGGTAGAGCGCGAAGGGCGGCAGCGCGAAGGGAACCGAGAAGCGCTGGCTCGGCACGACCTGGAACGCGTCGCCGGCGGCGATGTAGTCCTTGGCGCGCAGCACCGCCGCCTTGAACTCCTCGCGGGTGAAGTTGGAGGCCGGCTCCGCCAGCGCCGGCAGCGACACCGGCGGGGCGGCGAGCGGCAGCGGCCGCGCCAGCGCCGCCTCGGCCGCCGCGAGCCTGGCCTGCGCCGCCTCCCACGCCGCCTGGGCGGTGACGCCGGCGCGCGGATAGATCGGGGCAGCCAGCGTCAGCAGGTCGGAGACATTGTCGAAGATGGCATAGAGCGTGGGCCGCAGCAGCTGCGCCTCGGGCAGGCCGAGCGCGTCCTGGTTGCGGTTGCCGATCGGCTCCATCTGGCGGCCCATGTCGTAGCCGAGATAGCCGACGAGCCCGCCGCACATCGGCGGCACGCCCGCGGGCAGCTCGAGCCTGCTTTCGTTGATCAGCGTGCGCAGGCTCTCCAGCGGCTTCGCCGTCTCGGGCACGAAGGCGAACGGCGCGGCCTGCGCGTCGCGGTTGATCTCCGCCACGCCGGCGCGGCAGCGCCAGATCAGGTCCGGGTCGAGCCCGATAATGGAGTAGCGCCCGCGCGCGGCCCCGCCCTCGACGCTTTCCAGCAGGATCGTGTTCGCCTTGCCGTGCGCGAGCTTGAGAAAGGCCGCGACCGGCGTGTCGAGGTCGGCGACCGAGCGGCGGGTCAGCACGGCGCCGCGCCCGGCGTCGTAGCCCTCGCGAAACGCGGCGAAGCCGGGCGCGGGGGTGGCGTTCACGGGCCTGCCGTTCACGGGCCTGCGGTCGAGACGATGGCGAGCTGCGCCTGGTTGATCGTCGGCTTGCCGCGGTCGCGCAGCGCCTGGGTCACCAACGCCTCGAGGTCGGTGTCGATGGTACCCGCGATCCCCTGCCGCAGCCGCGCGAAGGCGAGGGGGTGCTTCGCGGGGTCGGGGTCGTGCACGGAGATGAGCTGGGCGACCACGAACCCATCCGGCGTCGAGGCCATCGTCGCGCGCCCTTCCCTGGTCGCGAACAGCGGGTTGAGCAGCGGCGCGGGGAAGCCGGAGACGCCGCCGGCGCGCGTCACCGCGGGCAGCCGCGTCACCGTGAGCTTCGCCGTGGCGGCGGCGTCGGAGAGTGTGGCGCCGGCGTCGACCTCGGTCAGCATCTTCGCCGCGATCGTCTCGGCCGCATGGCGGCGCTGGTTCTGCGTCCAGTCGGCGGCGACCTGCTTCTCCACCTCCGCAAACGGCTTCTCGTGCGCCGGGATGATGGATTTGACCTCGAGCGCAAAATAGCCGCTCACGCCGCCGTTCGGCGTCGCCGGGCCGTCGATCAGCCGCGGCAGGTCGCCGGGCCTGGCGCGGAACGCCTCGGCGACCAGCGCCTGGCGCAGCGCCGCGTCGCCGGGGATGGGCGCGGGGTTGCCGGCCTCGGTCAGCCCCTGCGCGTCGAGCGTGCCCTCGACGGCACCGAGCCCGAGATTGCCCGGCAGCGAGGCCAGCGCCGCGCCACCCGCGAGCAGGTTGTCGAGCTTGGTGGCGCGCGAGTCCATCAGGCTCGCGGCGCGGCGGTCGATCAGCGCGCGCTTGATCGCGTCATGCATCTGGGCGAGCGTCGGCGTCACCGCGTGCGTGATCCCGGTCACCTTGAACACCACGCTGCCGGTCGGCGCCGTGATCGGGCCGGTCACCTCGCCCTGTTTCGCCGCGAAGGCGGCGTCGGCCAGTGCCGGGGTGGGGAAGGCGCCGCGCGCCGCGTTGGCGAGGCTGAGCGCCGTCGCGCCGTCCTTCTTCGCCAGCGCCTGTACCGCGGTCCAGTCCGACCCCGATTTCCAGGCGTCACCGATCGCCTTCGCCGTCGCCGCGTCCGGCGCCGTCACGATCTGGACGCTGCGCTTGCCGGTCTGCACCAGGCTCGGTTCCTCGCGCTTGAACTCGGCGGCGATCTCCGCCTCCGTCACCTTGATCTCGGGGGCGAGCGTCCGCGGCGACAGCACGACGGCGCGGATGCGCCGGTACTCGGGCGCGCGGTAATCCGCCGGATGGTTGGCGTACCAGCGCTGCAGGTTGCGCGCCGTGGGCTTCGGCGGTGCGGGCATCGCCGAGGCCAGCACCGTCGTCGCGTCGGCGACGCGCGTCTCGCCGCGGTAGCGGTAGACGAGCTTTGCCAGCACCTCGGGGCTCACGATCCCCGAGCGCAGGGCCCCGAAATACTGTGTGCGCGCCAACTGCCCCTGCATCAGGTCGAGGAACTGCGCCTGGGTGAGATTGTTGCGGCTCAGCACCGCCTGGAACGTGGCCGGGTCGAACTGGCCGGAGGGGCCGTGGAAAGCGGGGATCGCCCAGATCGCCTGCTGCAGCGCCTGCTTCGGCACGATGATGCCGAGCCGGCCGATCGCCGTGTCCACCGCCGTCGCGGTGATGAGCTGGTCCACCACCTGGGCCGCCAGCGCCTTGCGCAGCGGTGCCGAGGGAAGCTGGCCCTGCGGCATCGACGCCTGGATGCGCTGCAACTGGTTCTGGTAGGCCTGCTGCACCTGGGCGAGCGTGATCTTCTGCCCGGCCACGCGCGCGACCGGGGGAATGCCGCCGGTGAGGTTGATGCGCGCGGCGACACCCCAGAAGATGAACGCGGCCACCAGTGCCAGGAAGAACAGGCGCACGGGCCAGGTATCGAGCGAGCGGCGCAGGGTAGCGAGCATGCTTGGCTTTCAGGCTTGTGGGGCAGGCTTGTGCGGCAGACGTCGGAGGGGGGGCTTTGGCGCGGCGCACCATAGGCAGGCCGCGTCGGCAATGCCATACCGTGCGCGCCAGCTTGCAGGGGTATCGCGCATGCGCCGGATGGTCGCCGGGAACTGGAAGATGAACATGCTCGCGGACGGGGCGGCGCAGCTTGCCGGCGAACTGCGCCGTGGTGCGGGCGAGCCCGGCTGCGAGCTGCTGGTCTGCCCGCCGGCGACCGTGCTCGCCGCCGTCGCCCATGCCCTGCTGGGCTCGGTCTGCCAGGTCGGCGCCCAGGACTGCCACGCCGAAGCCTCCGGCGCCCACACCGGCGACCTCGCGGCGCCGATGCTGCGCGACGCTGGCGCGACCCACGTCATCCTCGGCCATTCCGAGCGGCGGGCGAACCACGGCGAGACCGACGCCATGGTCCTGGCCAAGGTCCGCGCCGCGACCAGGGCCGGGCTCGTGCCCGTCGTCTGCGTCGGCGAGACGCTGGCCGAGCGGGAAGGGGGCTGGGCCGAATCCGTCGTCGCCGGCCAGCTCGCCGGCAGCCTGCCGCACGGTTTCGGCCAGTCGGGAATGGCGGGGCTCGTCGCCTACGAGCCGGTCTGGGCCATCGGCACCGGCCGCACCCCCACCGAGGCGGACATCGCAGCCATGCACGCGGCGATCCGCCACCGCGTCGGGCCGTCCGTGCGCATCCTCTACGGCGGCTCGGTGAAGCCCGGGAACGCGGCTGCGATCCTCGCCCTGCCGGAGGTCGGCGGCGCGCTGGTCGGCGGCGCCAGCCTCGATGCCCGATCCTTCCTGGCCATCGCGGCCGCGTGCCCGGCGTAAGGCGCGGGCGGCGAGCCACGGGTTGATCTTGCCCGCCCAGGCGCTACAAGCCCGCAGCCTTTTCCCCGCGCTCCCGTCCCCGCCCGCCTCTTATCCGCTTATCCGCCCGCACGAGTTCCGCCCCCCATGAGACTTGTCCTGCTCATTGTGTTTCTCTTCGTCACCCTCGCCCTGATCGGCGTCGTGCTGATCCAGCGCAGCGAGGGCGGCGGGCTCGGCATCGGCTCCTCGCAGGGCATGGGCGCCTTCATGGGCGGGCGCGGTACCGCCAACCTGCTCACCCGCACCACCGCGGTGCTGGCGACGATCTTCTTCGCGCTCTCGCTGGCGCTGGCGCTGCTCGGCCATTCGCAGGGCGGCGGCGGCCTGCTCGCCCCGCCCCCGCCCGCGACCACGGCGCCGGCCAGGCCCGCCCCCGCGCCGGCGCCCACAGGCCCGGTCGTTCCGACAAAGTAGGTTGGCGCCCTTGCCAGCGACTCCGGGTGCGGCCTATCACGGCCGCCCATGACGCGGTTCGTCTTCATCACCGGCGGCGTGGTCTCCTCCCTCGGAAAAGGCATCGCATCGGCGGCCCTCGGCGCGCTGCTGCAGGCGCGCGGCTATTCCGTGCGCCTGCGCAAGCTCGACCCGTATCTCAATGTCGATCCCGGAACGATGTCGCCGCTGCAGCATGGCGAGGTCTTCGTCACCGATGACGGCGCCGAGACCGACCTCGACCTCGGCCACTACGAACGTTTCACCGGCGTCGATGCCAGGCGCGCCGACAACGCCACCACCGGACGAATCTACGCCGAGGTGATCGCGCGCGAACGCCGCGGCGACTATCTCGGCGCCACCGTCCAGGTCATTCCGCACATCACGGATGCGATCAAGGCCGTGATCACCGCCGACGTGCTCGACGCCGAGGGACGCGAGGCTGATTTCGCGCTGATCGAGATCGGCGGCACGGTGGGCGACATCGAGAGCCTGCCCTTCCTCGAGGCGATCCGCCAGTTGGGCAACGAAGTCGGCCCGCAGCGCGCGATGTTCGTCCACCTCACCCTGTTGCCGTGGATCAAGACCGCGGGCGAGCTCAAGACCAAGCCGACGCAGCATTCGGTGAAGGAGCTGCTCAGCGTCGGCATCCAGCCGCAGATGCTGCTCTGCCGCTGCGACCGCCCGATCCCCGAGAACGAGCGGCGCAAGCTCGCCCTGTTCTGCAACGTGCGGCCGGAGGCGGTGATCGCGGCCCTCGATGTCGACACCATCTACGCGGTCCCAGAATCATATCACGCCGAGGGCATGGACCGCGAAGTGCTGCGCCATTTCGGGCTCGCCTTCGATCGCGAGCCGGATCTTTCGCCCTGGCACGGCATTGTCGGGCGGGCGCGCAACCCGGAGAGCGAGGTCGGCATCGCCGTCGTCGGCAAGTACACGGACCTGCTCGACAGCTACAAAAGCCTGGCCGAGGCGCTCGCCCATGGCGGCATCGCCAACCAGGTGAAGGTGCGGCTCGACTGGGTCGACTCCCAGGTGTTCGAATCGTCGAACGCGGTGCGCCAGCTCGAGGGCGTGCACGGCATCCTGGTCCCCGGCGGCTTCGGCGAGCGCGGCACCGAGGGCATGATCGAGGCGGTGCGCTTCGCGCGCGAGCGCCAGGTGCCGTTCCTCGGCATCTGCTTCGGCATGCAGATGGCGGTCATCGAGACGGCACGGCACCGTGCCAACCTGCCCGGCGCCTCCTCCACCGAGTTCGGCCCCTGCGCCGAGCCGGTCGTGGGTCTGCTCACGGAATGGGCGCGCGGCAACGAGATCGAGCGCCGCGCCGCCGGCGGCGATCTTGGCGGCACGATGCGCCTCGGCGCCTATCCCGCGGAACTCGCAGAGGGCTCGCTGGTGCGCGAGATCTACGGCGGCCTCTCGCGCATCCACGAGCGCCACCGCCATCGCTACGAGGTCAATGTCCGCTATCGCGAGCGCCTGGAGGAGGCGGGGCTGCGCTTCTCCGGCCTCTCGCCCGACGGCGTGCTGCCGGAGATCGTGGAGCGGCCGGACCATCCCTGGTTCATCGGCGTGCAGTTCCACCCGGAGCTGAAGTCGCGCCCGCTGGCGCCGCACCCGCTGTTCCGCGGGTTCATCGCGGCGGCGGTGAAACAGGCGCGACTTGTCTAGCCCGCGCCATGTGACGGTGGGGCCGGTCGCCTTCGGCAACGACCGGCCGTTCGCGCTCATCGCGGGCCCGTGCCAGATCGAGAGCCGCGACCATGCCATGGAGGTCGCGCGCGAGCTGGTGACGATGTGCCGCGCCGCCGGCGTGCCGCTCGTCTTCAAGAGCAGCTACGACAAGGCCAACCGCACCAGCCTCGCGGGCGCGCGGGGCGTCGGCATCGGCAAGGGGCTCGCCATCCTCGCCGAGATCCGCGAGACACTGGGCTGCCCGGTGCTCACCGACATCCATTCCATCGGGCAGGTGAAACCGGCCGCCGAGGCGGTCGATGTCCTGCAGATCCCGGCCTTCCTCTGCCGCCAGACCGACCTGCTGCTCGCCGCCGGCGAGACCGGCCGCGCGGTCAACGTGAAGAAGGGGCAGTTCCTCGCGCCGTGGGACATGAAGAACGTGGCCGCCAAGGTCGCCAGCACCGGCAACGAGCGCATCCTGCTCACCGAGCGCGGCGTCTCCTTCGGCTACAACACGCTGGTGACGGATTTCCGCGCGCTGCCGATCATGGCGGAGACCGGCTACCCGGTGGTGTTCGACGCCACGCATTCGGTGCAGCAACCGGGCGGGCAGGGCGGCTCCTCGGGTGGCGAGCGCAAGTATGCGCCGATGCTCGCCCGCGCGGCGCTGGCGGTCGGCTGCGCCGCGATCTTCATGGAATGCCATCCCGACCCCGACCGCGCGCCGTCGGACGGGCCAAACATGATCCCGCTCGCCGCCATGCCGGGCGTCATCGCCGAGCTTCTGACCATCGACCGGCTGATGAAGCGGCATGCCTGACCCGACGCCCCGGCAGCGCCAGGCGCTCGCGGCCCCGGCGGTGGGCATCGCGCTGCTGGCTCTGGGCGCGCTCGCCTGGGTCGCGTCCGGGCAGCACGTGCTCGGCGTCCTGGCCGGGCTGCTCGGCCTCGCCGCCATCGCCTGGGGCCTGGCCATGCAACAACGCGACCCGGCGCTGCGCGACCGCCGGCAGCCGCCGGCGCACACGCCGCCTGGCTCCGAGGGGAACGGACGGTAAGGGTCCGCCGATGACCCGGGAGCGGTAGCTTGCGGGCGCGGGCTCTGATAGAGCGCGGGCGCAGCCGAACGGAGCCCCGCATGAGCGCCATCGCCACCCTCGCCGCGCGCGAAATCCTCGACAGCCGCGGCAACCCCACGATCGAGGTCGACGCGATCCTGGAGAGCGGTGTCGTCGGCCGTGCCGCCATTCCCTCCGGAGCCTCCACCGGCACCAACGAGGCGGTGGAGAAGCGCGACGGCGACCCCACGCGCTACGGCGGCAAGGGCGTGCGCGAGGCAGTCGCCGCGGTGCACGGCGAGATCCTCGCCGCCATCGTCGGCATGGACCCCGCCGAGCAGGTGCTGATCGACGAGCTGCTGATCGACCTCGACGGCACGCCCAACAAGTCGCGCCTCGGCGCCAACGCGCTGCTCGGCGTGAGCCTCGCCTGCGCCAAGGCGGCGGCGGCGGAGACGGGCGTGGCCCTGTGGCGACATGTCGGCGGCGTGGCGGCGCGCATCCTGCCGGTGCCGATGATGAATATCGTCAATGGCGGCAAGCACGCCGACAACCCGATCGACATCCAGGAGTTCATGATCCAGCCCGTCGGCGCCGGCACTTTCGCCGACGCGCTGCGCATGGGCTCGGAGATCTTCATGGCGCTGAAGAAGAAGCTCGCGGCGGCGGGACACAACACCAATGTCGGCGACGAGGGCGGCTTCGCGCCCGCCATCGGCTCGGCGGCGGAGGCACTCGGCTTCATCGTCAGCGCCTGCGAGGCGGCGGGCTACCGGCCGGGCGAGGACGTCACCTTCGCGATCGACTGCGCGGCTTCCGAATTCCACTCAGGTGGCCGCTACAGGCTGGCGGGCGAGGGGTTGGAGCTCGATGCCGCGGGCATGGTCGGCTACCTCGAGGATCTCTGCGCGCGGTTTCCCATCGTCTCGGTCGAGGATGGCTGCGCGGAGGACGACTGGGCGGGCTGGAAGCTGCTCACCGAGCGCCTGGGCTCGCGCGTGCAGCTCGTGGGCGACGACATTTTCGTGACCAACACGGAATTTCTCGCGCGCGGCATCGAGGAAGGCTGCGCCAACGCGATCCTGGTCAAGGTCAACCAGATCGGCACGCTGTCGGAGACGCTGGCGGCGGTCGAGATGGCGCACCGCGCCGGGTGGCGCGCGGTGATCAGCCACCGCTCCGGCGAGACCGAGGACGCCACCATCGCCGACCTCGCGGTCGCGACCAATTGCGGGCAGATCAAGACCGGCAGCCTGTCGCGCAGCGACCGCATCGCCAAATACAACCAGCTCCTGCGCATCGAGGAGGCGCTGGGCCCAGCGGCGCAGTATGCTGGCCGTACAGTGCTCGCGCGCCGCTGAGGTCTGGGCGGCGCGGCGGCCCTCCCCCCTCTCAGCGACCCCCTGCCTCAGCGAAAAGTAAAGCCGAGCACCAGGGACGGCGGGGCCACGACGACGGGCGGGGCGTAGGCGACGGGCGGCGGCATATAGACGGGCGGAGGTGCCATGTAGACAGGCGGCGGCGCCACATAGACCGGGGGCGGCGCGTATACATAGGCGGGCGGCGCCCAGCCGCGGTGCCAGTCCCCGTGCCAGTGTCCGTGCCAGTCGCCGCGCGGGCCGCCGTGCCAGCCATCGGCCAGCGCCGCGCCAGGTAGCGCCACGGCGATCGCGGCGGCAAGCAGGAGAGACTTCCTCGTCATCGCTGGGCCTCCTCAGTGTATGTCTGCCTCTGTGACGGCACGATCCAAGCCCGGCTTTGGGACCGCCGCCGGGCGCCGTTATGGCAAATAGGTGGCAAATCTCCCGGCAGGGGTGAAAAATTTTTCAGAAACCTTTGGCAAAACGGACAAAATATGTTTCGATTCAAACTTTCCTGCCGCCCCGCCGATAGGCCACCTGTGTCCCTCACCGCCTCGTCCCTGCTGCCCACGCGCCTGCTTCCGTCGCGCCTGCTCTCCTCGCGTGGGACCGCCGCGCGCCCCAACGCCTCAGGCCCGAACGCCGTGCGCCCCAACGCCTCACGCCCCAACGCCTCACGCCCGAACGCATCCTGGGGCCGAAGCATCCGCCGCCGCGTCCGTGGCATGGTGTTGCCTGTCGTGCTGTTCCTGTTCGCCGCCTATTTCGGCTGGCAGGCGACGCAGGGCAGCCGCGGTCTGCACGCCTATGCCGAGCGCAAGCGGGAGGAGAAGGCGGCGCTCGCGGAACTCAAGACCGCGAAGCACGACCTCGCCGTCTGGGAGCGCCGGGTGTCGGCGCTGCGCGGCGACCACCTCGATCTCGACGTGCTCGACGAACGGGTGCGCGCGATGCTGAACCTCAGCCAGCCGAACGACATCATCGTTCCCTACGGGCCGGGCAAGAAGCTGTTCTGATCCGCCGGGCGCCGTAACGGCGCTGCGATCGCGGGCGCGGCCGCGACGCAAGCTTGCCGCCGGGGGCGTCGCGCGCGAAGAATCTTGCGCGACCCGACACGAACGTCTCGGCTCGACAAGCAGTTAACCGAGATCTGGTTAACGTCGCGTATTGCGTTGCACAATCACGGTTTTTCGCCATCTCGCGCTTGCGGCGGCCCGACCCGGTTGATAGGTCTCGCCCGATCTCGGGAGGTGCCCATGGCGGTCGATGCGAAGAAGCGTGGCAAGGGCAGGGAGGCGGCGTCCGGCATGGATCGCGACCAGCTGCTCGCCGCGTACCGGACGATGCTGCTGATCCGACGCTTCGAGGAAAAGGCCGGCCAGCTCTACGGCATGGGCCTCATCGGCGGTTTCTGCCACCTCTATATCGGCCAGGAAGCGGTGGTCGTCGGCATCCAGGCCGCACTCGACGAGACCGACCAGGTCATCACCTCCTACCGCGACCACGGCCACATGCTCGCGACCGGCATGCAGGCACGCGGCGTGATGGCGGAGCTCACCGGCCGCGCCACCGGCTATTCGCGCGGCAAGGGCGGCTCCATGCACATGTTCAGCAAGGAGCGGAACTTCTTCGGCGGCCACGGTATCGTCGGCGCGCAGGTCTCGCTCGGCACCGGGCTTGCCTTCTCCAACGCCTATCGCGGCAATGACCGCGTGGCCGTGACCTATTTCGGCGAAGGTGCCTCCAACCAGGGCCAGGTCTACGAGAGCTTCAACCTCGCGGCGCTGATGAAGCTGCCCTGCATCTACGTGATCGAGAACAATAAGTACGGCATGGGCACCAGCGTCGAGCGCGCCTCGGCGAGCCGCGACCTCTCGAAGAACGCCGCCGCCTGGGGCATCCCCGGCACGCAGGTGGACGGCATGGATGTCGAGGCGACGTGGGAGGCGGCGAAGGCCGCCGTCGCCTGGTGCCGCGCCGGCAAGGGCCCGTACCTGATGGAGGTGAAGACCTACCGCTACCGCGGCCACTCCATGTCCGATCCCGCCAAGTACCGCACGCGCGAGGAGGTGCAGAAGATGCGCAGCGAGCGCGACTGCATCGAGCACGCGCGCCAGCGGCTGGAGGGGTTGGGCGTCGAGGCGGCCCGCTTCAAGGCGATCGACGACGAGGTGAAGGCGGTGGTGCAGGAGGCCGCGGACTTCGCCCAGGCCTCGCCCGAGCCCGATCCCGCCGAGCTGTGGACCGACGTGCTGGTGGAGGGCTGAGCGATGGCGACCGAGATCCTGATGCCGGCGCTCTCGCCGACCATGACCGTGGGCAAGCTCGCCCGCTGGCTCAAGAGCGTGGGCGACGACATCCGCGCCGGCGACGTCATCGCCGAAATCGAGACCGACAAGGCGACGATGGAAGTGGAGGCGGTGGACGAGGGCAAGCTCGCGCGCATCCTGGTCCCCGAGGGCACGGAAGGTGTCGCGGTGAACACGCCGATCGCGGTGATCGGCGATGGCGCCGCTGCTGCCGCACCCCTCCCCGCGCCGACAGCGGCAGCCCAGGCGCCATCCGCGCCAGCCCGGATGGTACCGGCGCCCATGGTACCGGCGCCGTCGCCGGCCGCGGCGCCGCGCGCGCCTGAACCCGCGGGTGCCTCGGAGAAGGATTGGGGCCCCACGAAGCCGATCTCCGTGCGCGAGGCGCTGCGCGACGCCATGGCAGCCGAGATGCGCGCCGACGACCGCGTGTTCCTGTTGGGCGAGGAGGTCGCGCAGTACCAGGGCGCCTACAAGGTCAGCCAGGGCCTGCTCGAGGAGTTCGGCGCGCGCCGCGTGATCGACACGCCGATCACCGAGCACGGCTTCACCGGCATGGCGGTGGGGGCGGCGCTCAACGGGCTGAAGCCCATCGTCGAGTTCATGACCTTCAACTTCGCCATGCAGGCGATGGACCAGATCATCAACTCGGCCTCCAAGACGCTCTACATGTCCGGCGGGCAGATGGGCTGCCCGATCGTCTTCCGCGGCCCCAACGGGGCGGCGAGCCGCGTCGCCGCCCAGCACAGCCAGTGCTACGCCTCGTGGTACGCGCACGTCCCCGGCCTCAAGGTCGTGGCCCCGTGGTCCGCGGCGGATGCCAAGGGGCTGCTGCGCGCCGCGATCCGCGATCCCAACCCGGTGATCGTGCTGGAGAACGAGATCCTCTACGGCCACAGCGGCGAATGTCCGGTCGCCGAGGATTTCGTGCTGCCCATCGGCAAGGCGAAGGTCGAGCGCCCCGGCACGCAGGTCACGATCGTTGCGTTCTCGATCATGGTGGGCGTGGCACTCGCCGCGGCGGAGGCGCTGGCGGAGCAGGGCATCAGCGCCGAGGTGATCAACCTGCGCTCGCTGCGCCCGCTCGACACCGCAACGATCGTCGAGAGCGTGAAGAAGACCAGCCGGCTCGTCACCGTCGAGGAGGGCTGGCCCTACGCCGGCATCGGGGCCGAGGTCGCGATGCAGATCATGGAGCATGCCTTCGACTGGCTCGACGCGCCGCCCGCGCGCGTGCACGGCGCGGATGTGCCGCTGCCCTACGCGGCCAATCTCGAGAAGCTCGCGCTGCCGCAGCCCGAATGGGTGGCGGACGCGGTGAAGAAGCTGTTCTAAGGAGGGGGCGATGGCCACCAACATCCTGATGCCCGCGCTCTCGCCGACGATGACCGAGGGCACGCTCGCGCGCTGGCTCAAGCACGAGGGCGACACGGTGAAGGCCGGCGACGTGATCGCCGAGATCGAGACCGACAAGGCGACGATGGAGGTGGAGGCGGTGGACGAGGGCGTGCTCGGCCGCATCCTGGTCGCCGACGGCACCCAGGGCGTGAAGGTGAACGACCCGATCGCGGTCCTGGTCGAGCCCGGCGAGAAAGTGCCAGCCGCCGCGCCGGCCGGCGCACCCGCACCCGCCCCGGCGCCCGCTGCTGCCGCGCCGGGACTGGCGGGCGCACCTGCCCCTGCGCCTGCGCCTGCGCCTGCGCCGGCGGTGGCCAACGGCCACGATGCCAGCCGCGTCTTTGCCTCCCCGCTCGCGCGCCGCATGGCGAAGCAGGCGGGGCTCGACCTCGGCGCGGTGAAGGGGTCCGGCCCCAACGGGCGCATCGTGCGCGCGGACGTGGAAGCCGCGCTCGCGAAGCCGGCCGCCGCGCCGGTCGCCCCGGCACCGACAGCGGCCGCTCCGGCGCCCGCGCCCGTCACCACCGCCGGCCTGCCGCCGCACAAGCTCGTTGCGCACACGACGATCCGCCGCGTCATCGCGCGGCGCCTCTCCGAGGCCAAGGCGACGATCCCGCATTTCTACGTCTCGATGGACGTGGAGCTGGACGCGCTGCTGGCGTTGCGCTCGCAGCTCAACGCCAAGTCGCCGGCGGAGGGACCCAAC
>DAHUXX010000287.1 GCA_027306955.1 Acetobacteraceae bacterium
AAGTACCGCGAGGTCGCCGCCGGCCGCGCGCCCACCCTGTTCCGCAGCGACCGGCCCGATGTCGCGGACGGCGAGCAGCGGCGCGACTTCATCTGGGTCGGCGACACCGTTACGGTCATGCAATGGCTTCTGGGCCATCCCGAGGTCTCCGGCCTGTTCAACCTCGGCACCGGCACCGCGCGCAGCTACGCCGACCTCGCCCGCGCGGTCTGCCGCGCCGCCGGCGCCGAGCCGTGCTTCGAGCTGGTGGAGATGCCATCGAAGCTGGTCGGCCGCTACCAGTCCTTCACCCAGGCGGACATGCGCGCGCTGCGTGCCGCCGGCTACACGGCGCCGTTCACGCCGCTCGAGGAAGGTATCGGGCGCTATGTGCGCGACTTCCTCGCCCAACCGGAGCCGTATCTCTGAATGTTTCCAGTCCTCGTCTTTCCCGACTTCAGCCGCGCGCTCATCACCGTCGGGCCGTTCCAGATCCGATACTACGCGCTCGCCTACATCACCGGCCTGCTGCTCGGCTGGCGCCTGGTCCGCCGCATGGTGGCGCAGGAGCCGAAGGTCGCGACCGCGCTGCAGGTGGACGATTTCCTCACCTGGGCGACGCTCGGCGTCGTGCTCGGCGGGCGCGCCGGCTACGTGCTGTTCTACCAGCCGGGGTTCTACTTCGCGCACCCGCTGCAGATCCCGCAGGTCTGGCACGGCGGCATGTCGTTCCACGGCGGCCTGCTCGGCGTCACCGTCGCGATCCTGTGGTTCTGCCGGCGCGAGAAGATCAACCCGTTCGCCTTCGCCGACCGCATCGCCGTCGCGGTGCCGATCGGGCTCGCCCTTGGGCGCGTCGCCAACTTCATCAACGGCGAGCTGCCGGGCCGGCCCGCGCCGTCCTGGGTGCCGTTCACGATGCTGTTCCCGAACTACGAGGCGCACCCGGTCCCGCGCTATCCCTCGGAGCTCTACGAGGCGTTCCTGGAGGGCGTGGTGCTGTTCAGCGTCATGCTCATCCTCTCGCGCTCCGAGCGCCGGCGGCGCCAACAGGGCGTGCTGGCGGGCTGCTTCCTGGTCGGCTACGGCATCGCGCGCATCACCGCGGAGTTCTTCCGCCAGCCCGACCCGTTCCTCGGCTACCTGGTCTTCCACACGACGATGGGCCAGTTGCTGTCGATCCCCGTCGTCATCGCCGGCATCGTCCTCATCGCCTGGGCGCGCAAACAGAAACCGGCCGCCTGATGGAGCGGCTGGACGCGTTCATGGCGCGCGCCAACGCCGCCTATTACGCGACGCATGACCCGTTTGCGGACTTCACCACGGCGCCGGAGATCTCGCAGGTCTTCGGCGAGCTGCTCGGCGCCTGGGCCACGGTTGCCTGGCGGGCGATGGGCTCGCCCGCGCGGGTGCTGCTGGTCGAGGCTGGGCCCGGCCGCGGCTCGCTGATGGCCGACGCGCTGCGGCTCGTCACCCGCGTGGCCCCCGCCTTCGCCGCCGCCATCGACCTGCGCCTGGTCGAGACCTCGCCGCGCCTTGCTTCCCTCCTCGCCGAACGCCTGCCGCAAGCGACGCTGCACGCGGACCTCGCCGGGATACCGTCCGGCCCGATGATCCTGCTCGCCAACGAGTTCCTCGACGCGCTGCCGATCCGCCAGTTCGTCCGTCGCGGCCTGGCCTGGCGTGAACGCCATGTCCAGGCAGGTGCCTTCCACGAACTCGGCGAGGCGGCACTTTCCTGGCCAGGCGCCGAGGGGGCGGTGCGCGAGCGCGGCGAGGCGGCGGAGGCATTCGTCGCCACCGTCGCGGCGCGCGTCGCCAGCCAGGGCGGCGTCGCGCTCTTCCTCGACTACGGCCCCGCCGAGAGCGGCGAGGGCGATTCGCTGCAGGCGCTGCGTGACGGCCGCCCCGCGCCGCCGTTGGAGGCCGCTGGCGAGGCCGACCTCACCGCGCATGTGGATTTCGCCGCCATCGCCGCCGCGGCGCGCGCGGCCGGGGCCGTGGTGCACGGGCCGGTCCCGCAGGGGATCTTCCTCGCCCGCCTCGGCCTGCACCAGCGCGCCGGTGCCCTCGCGCGCGCCCACCCGCCCGCCGAGGGCGCCGCGATCCTGCGCGCGGCCCGCCGCCTCGCCGAGCCGGATGGCATGGGAAGGCTGTTCAAGGCGCTCGCGGTTGCGCATCCCGCGCTGCCGGTGCCGGAGGGTTTCGCATGACGCCTGGTCCGATCGAGACGCTGGCGTTGCCGGCGCCGCACGGCTTCTTCACCCGCCTCGGTGGCGTGTCGGAGGGGCCGTTCGCCAGCCTCAACGCCAGCCTCTCGGGTGCCGACGATCGCGCGCGGGTGCTGGAGAACCGTGCGCGTGCCGCGCGCGCCGTTGGTGCCGATCCATCGCTGCTCGTCGGCATCACGCAGGTCCACGGCGCCGACGTCGCGACCGTCACCGAGCCCTGGGCGCCAGGCGCCGGCCCGCGCGCGGATGCGATGGTGACCGGGCGGCCGGGCATCGCGCTCGGCATCGTCACCGCGGACTGCGCGCCGGTGCTGTTCGCGGATGCCGGGGCCGGCGTGGTCGGCGCCGCGCATGCCGGCTGGCGTGGCGCCCTCGCCGGCGTGCTGGAGGCGACCGTCGCGGCCATGGAGGCGCTCGGCGCAAGCAGCAGCCGCATCGCCGCCGCCATCGGCCCCTGCATCGCCCAGGCGAGCTACGAGGTCGGCGCCGACCTGCGCGACGCCGTGCTGGCGCGCGACGCGCTTGACGCGCGTTTCTTCGCCGAGGGCAGGCGCGGCCGCTGGCAGTTCGACCTTGCGGGTTATTGCCGGGCGCGGCTCGCCAATGCCGGCCTCGCCGCCCACGTCACCGGGCACGACACGCTGGCCGACGAAGCCCGTTTCTTCTCCCATCGCCGCCGCACGCTGGCGGACGGCGGTCCGATCGGGCATCAGATCTCCATCATCCTATGCGCCCATCGCTGATCCCCCGCTTCCTGTTCCCCCGCTTCCTGTGGCTCGGGGGCCTGCTGCTGCTCGCCGGCTGCGGCTCGATGCAGCCCTTCGCGGGGCATCCCGGCCTTGTCGGCGCCCAGCTCGCCGCACCGCCGCCCGCGCGTCTCGCCGTGCCGCCGCCGGCCGACCTGCCGCCCCACGCCGCCGCGATGCTGGCGCAAACGCTCGCAGCCCAGCTTGTGGAGCAGACGGTTCCCGCCGAGGCCGGTCCGCCGCACAAGGGCGACTGGACCCTCGCGGTGGACGCACCGGCCTCTCCAGCCACCTCCTAGCAGATGCCCGCCACCTCCTCGCAGATGGATGTGACGCCGCGCTTCACGGTGCTGGACGCGGGGGGCAAGCCGCACGGCGCCGTCTCTGCCCCCGCAGTGCCTGCCACCGCCTGGAATTCCGGCAACCCCGCGACCCTTGGCCTGGTCGCCAAGACCATGGCGCCGCGCATTGCCTCGCTGCTGTCGGACATCAGCCTCGCCGAGCGCAAGGCCAACCCGAACAGCCTGCTCAACCGCAAGCCGCATGTGCGCCTGCTGCCGGTCACCGGCGCGCCCGGTAACGGCGATGCCGCGCTCTACGACCAGATGTTGCGCGAGCTCGCCTCCCTCGGCCCTGTCGTCCAGACCGGCGCCAAGGGGGCGGACTTCACCGTCGCGGGCACCGTCGTCGTTGTTCCCGGCGCGCAGGGGCTCGACCAGGTGACGCTCGACTGGAAGGTGACGGACCGGCGCGGCCTCGCCGGGCACGTGACGCAGGTGAACGCGGTGCCGCACGGCTCGCTCTCCCATGCCTGGGGCGACGCCGCGATCTATGCCGCGCACGAGGCGGCGGCCGGCGTGATGCAGGTGATCGACCGGCGCATCGGCCTCGCCGTCCCCGGCTCGTGAGCCGGCTCGCGGGGCCAGTTCCCGCGCGCTGCGCTTGCATGGACATGCCAGCGTCACATTGGTAGGAACCCGTCGCGCCCAACCGGTCGAGGTCCGATGAAAATCGTCGCCTGCAACTCCAACCGCCCGCTTGCCGAGGCGGTCGCGGCAGCCCTCAACCTCCCCCTCACCAAGGCTTCCGTCCGGCGCTTCGCGGACATGGAAGTATTCGTCGAGATCCACGAGAACATCCGCGGCGAGGACGTGTTCATCATCCAGTCCACGTCCTATCCCGCCAACGACAACCTGATGGAGCTGCTGATCGCCTGCGACGCGCTGCGCCGCGCCTCCGCGCGCCGCGTCACCGCCGTGATCCCCTATTTCGGCTATGCCCGCCAGGATCGGAAATCCGGCCCGCGCACGCCGATCTCGGCCAAGCTCGTCGCCAACCTCATCACCGAGGCGGGTGCGAACCGCGTGCTGACCGTGGATCTGCACGCCGGCCAGATCCAGGGCTTCTTCGATATCCCGGTGGACAACCTCTACGCGGCCCCCCTGTTCACCCGCGACATCGAGCAGCGCTACGCCGGGCGCGACCTGATGATCGTCTCGCCGGACGTGGGCGGCGTGCTGCGCGCGCGCGCGATCGCGACGCGCCTCAAGCTCGACCTCGCCATCATCGACAAGCGGCGCGAGCAGGCGGGCGTTTCGGAGGTGATGAACATCATCGGCGACGTGCGCGGGCGCGATTGCCTGCTCGTGGACGACATCGTCGATTCCGGCGGCACGCTGGTCAACGCCGCCTCCGCGCTGATCGCCGGCGGCGCCAAGAGCGCATCCGTCTATGTGACTCACGGGGTTCTGTCGGGCGGCGCCGTCGCTCGCGTGGCTTCCTCGAACATCGAGATGCTGACGGTGACCGATACCATCCTCGCGACCGAGGCGATGCGGCTTGCGGACAACGTGCGCCAGATCTCGATCGCGCCGCTGCTCGCCGAGGCGATGCGCCGCATCTCCGACGAAAGCTCCGTCAGCTCGCTGTTCGACTGAAACAGGAAAGCCATCTCATGAAGTTCTTCTACGCGCCCGGCGCCTGCTCGATGGGCATCCACATCCTGCTCGAGGAGATCGGCAAGCCCTACGAGGCGGTGGCGATCAGCCTGCGCGAGGGCGACCAGTTCAAGCCGGCGTTCGTCGCGGTGAACCCCAAGAGCAAGGTGCCGGCGCTGGTGCGCGACGACGGCTCGCTGCTGACCGAGTTCCCCGCCATCGCCTTCTGGCTCGCGCGCACCAACCCGCAGGCCGGGCTGCTGGCGGACGACGCCGAGAGCCAGTCCCGCGCGCTGGAGGCGATGGAATACGCCACCGCCACGATCCACATGCAGGGCTTCTCGCGCGTGTTCCGCCCCGCGCGGTTCGCGCCCAGCGAGGCCGACGCCGAGGCGGTCTCCGCGCGCGGGCGCGAGATCATCGCGGCGGGGATGCAGAACCTCGACAAGTCGCTCGCCGGCAGGGACTACCTGCTGGGCGGCTTCTCCATCGCCGATGCCGCGCTGTTCTTCGTCGAGTTCTGGGCCGCCGAGCGCCTGGGCATGACGCTGCCGCCCAATGTCGCCGCCCATTTCGCGCGCATGAAGACGCGCCCCGCCGTCGCGCGGGTGATGGAGCGCGAGGGGCTCAAGAAATAGCGGAAGACGCCGTGAGCATCGTTGCGCGATCGTTCTGGTTCCTCCGCCACGGCGAGACGGACTGGAACGCGCAGGGCCTGTCGCAGGGCAACACGGACATCCCGCTCAACGCCACCGGCCTCGCGCAGGCGGCGGCGGCGGCGGCGATGTTGCGCAACCGCGGCATCGCCACCATCGTCGCCTCGCCGCTCGACCGTGCCGCCACCACCGCGCGCGTCGTGGCCGAGACGCTCGGCCTGCCCATCGAGACCGACCCCGACCTGCGCGAGGTCTGCTTCGGCGAGCAGGAGGGCCGCCCGATGGGCACCTGGTACGACACCTGGATCGCGGGCGACTACACGCCGGAGGGGGCGGAGACCTTCGCCGGATTGCGTGCCCGCGCGGTCGCGGCGGTCAACCGTGCGCTGGCGCGCCCGGCGCCGGTTCTCGTCGTCGCCCATGGCGCGCTGTTCCGCGGCGTGCGCGCGGCGATGGGGCTCGAGGTCAACGTGCGCACGCCCAACGCGGTGCCGCTGTTCTGCGAGCCCGGCCCGCCCTGGACGCTGACGGTGGCGCGGTAGGGCGGGGCCGGCGCCTACCCCCCGACCTTCACCATCCGATGCTGCTTGCGCCCCGCCGAGAGCTTCACGCCCACGTCCAGGCGCGCGCGCGCCACCAGCATCGTTTCATCGCCGATCGCCGCATCGTCGAGCCGCGCGCCGCCGCCACGGATCAGGCGCCGCGCCTCGCCGTTGGAGGCGGCGAGCTTCGCCAGCACGAACAGGCGGTAGACGGGCACGCCCTCGGCGGCCTCCGCGGCGCTGATTGCGACCTCCGGCAGTGCTGCCGCCTCGCCCACGCCCTCGAACACCGCGCGCGCGGCGTTGTGCGCCGCCTCCGTCGCCTCGCGCCCGTGCAGCAGCGCCGTTGCCTCGGTCGCCAGGATCGCCTTGGCGTCGTTGATCTCGGCACCGCCCAGCGCCTCCAGCCGCGCGATCTCCGCAAGCGGCAGGTCGGTGAACAGCTTGAGGAAGCGGCCGACATCCTCGTCCTCGGTGTTGCGCCAGAACTGCCAGTAGTCGAACGGCGCCAGCCGGTCCGCGCGTAGCCACACCGCCCCCTTCACGGACTTGCCCATCTTGGCGCCGGACGCGGTGGTGATCAGCGGCGTGGTGAGGCCGAACACGCTCGCCCCCTCCATGCGCCGCACCAGGTCGACGCCGGAGACGATGTTGCCCCACTGGTCCGAGCCACCCATCTGCAGCGTCACGCCATGGCGGCGGAACAGCTCGCGGAAGTCGTAGCTCTGCAGGATCATGTAGTTGAACTCGAGGAAGGTCAGCGCGTGCTCGCGTTCGAGGCGCAACCGTACCGAATCGAAGGTCAGCATGCGGTTGATGGTGAAGTGCGGCCCCACCTCGCGCAGCAGCGAGATATAGCCCAGCTCGTCCAGCCAGTCCGCGTTGTTGGGCATGATGGCGTCGGCTTGCCCGTCGCCGAAGCGCAGGAACGGGTCGAAGCAGCGGCGGATGCCCGCCATGTTCGCCTCGATCTTCTCGACCGTCAGCATCTGCCGGGTTTCGTCCTTGCCGGACGGGTCGCCGATCTTGGTCGTGCCGCCGCCCATCAGCGGCACCGGCCGGTGCCCGCAGCGCTGCAGCAGCCGCAGGTTCATGATGCCCACGAGGTTGCCCACGTGCAGGCTGTCCGCGGTGCAGTCGAAGCCGATATAGCCGGAGACCACGCCCGCGCGCAGCGCCGCGGCGAGCCCTTCCTCGTCGGTGCACTGGTGGAGAAATCCGCGCGCGCGCGCCTCGTGCAGGTATTCGTCGGTCGGCATCCACTGTTCCTTGTTGCGGGCGCGCTTTAGCATCCGTGTCATGAACCGGCCAATCCTGCGCGCCATCGGGCTCATGAGCGGCACGTCGCTGGACGGCGTGGACGCCGCCTGGATCGAGACGGACGGGACGCGGGTCGCGCGCACCGGCGGCGCCGTCACGCTGCCCTACGATCCCGCCCTGCGCGCCAGCCTGCGCCGCCTGCTCGACCGTGCGGTCGCGGGCCTCGCCGCGGACGACCCCGAGCTGCGTGATGCCACAACGGCGCTCACCCTGCGCCACGTGGCGGCGGTGCGCGCCGTGCGCGAGCCCGCGGACATCATCGGCTTCCACGGCCAGACCATCCTGCACCAGCCGCGACGCCGCAGGACCTGGCAGATCGGCGACGCGGCCCTGCTGGCGCGCGAGACCGGCGTGCCCGTCGCCTGCGATTTCCGCCTCGCGGACGTGGCGGCGGGGGGCGAGGGGGCGCCGCTCGCGCCGGTCTACCACCAGGCCCTCGCGCATGGCCTGGCGCGCCCGCTCGCCGTGCTCAATCTCGGTGGCGTCGGCAACGTGACCTATCTCGGCGACGGGGACGAGCTGCTCGCCTTCGACACCGGCCCCGGCAACGGCCCGCTCGACGACTGGGTCGCGAGCCGCACCGGCGCCGCGTTCGACGCGGGGGGACGCGTCGCCAGCGCCGGGCGCGCGGACGCGGCGGTGCTGGCGCGGCTGATGGCGGACCCGTATTTCGCCCGCCCCGCGCCGAAATCGCTCGACCGGCTGGACTTCGCCGCCCGGCTCGCGGCGAGCGGGCTTGCCTCGCTTGGCACCGAGGACGGCGCCGCCACGCTGGTCGCCTTCACCGCCGCCTCGGTCGAAGCGTCGCTGGCGCACCTGCCAGGCCGCCCGCGCCGCTGGCTTGTCACCGGCGGCGGCAGGCACAACCCGGCGATCATGGCCGCCCACGCCGCGCGCCTCGGCGAGGTGGCCCCGGTCGAGGCCGTGGGCTGGGATGGCGACGCGCTGGAGGCGCAGTGCTTCGGCCTGCTCGCGGTGCGGGTACGCGCCGGGCTGCCGCTCACCTTTCCCGGCACCACGGGGGTCGGCGCGCCGCTCGCCGGCGGGCGCATCGTCGAGCCGCGCTGAGGCCGGGCGCCGCGCGGCATGGACAAGCGGGCGCGATGGCGCGGACAATCGGGGCCGTCACCGGGAGGGACCATGAACGCCGAGGAACTTCGCGCCCTGCAGGCGCCACTCAAGCAGCGCTACCGCGAGGACGCCGCCGCCGCGCGCATCGTCTCGCGCGCGGTCGCGGTGCTCGACCAGGCCAACGTCGCGGCGCGCATCGAGGGGCGGGAGGGCTCGGTCGTCGCCGGGCTGCACCCGGCCGCCGGCGGCGACGGCTCGCTCGCCTGCTCGGCCGACATGCTGCTCGAGGCGCTGGTGGGCTGCGCGGGCGTGACGTTCTGCGCCGTCGCGACCGCCTCCGGCGTCACCATCCGCTCTGGCCGCGTGATCGCCGAGGGCGTGTGGGACGCGCGCGGCACGCTGGGCGTGGACCGCGCCGTGCCGGTGGCGGCGACGGACGTCTCGGTGCGCTTCGAGATCGACTGCGACGCGCCGCCGGAGAAGCTCGTGCGCATGGTCGAGACCGCCGAGCGCTACTGCGTGGTGCTGCAGACGCTGCGCACGCCCCCGCGCGTCAGCATCGGCTGAAGGGCAGGAAAAAGCCGCGGCCCTCGCGGCGCCGCGGCTTTTTCGGGTGCCCGGGCGGCAGGCTCAGTCGGCGGCGAGCGCCATGTTGCGCCGCGCCATCGTCTTCCTGACGTAGTCCTCGATGCCTTCCGCGATCTGCTCGGCGTGGTTGGCGAAGACGTGGTCCGCGCCCGCGAAGATCCGGTAATCGACCGAAACGTTCTTCTGAGTGTTGAGCTTGTCCACCAGCTTGCGCACGGAGATTTCCGGCACCAGCTCGTCGGCGTCGCCATGGATCATCAGCCCGCCGCAGGGGCAGGGGGCGAGGAAGCCGAAATCGTAGTGGCTGGCGGGCGGTGCCACGCTGATCCAGCCGGAGATTTCCGGCCGGCGCATCAGCAGCTGCATGCCGACGAAGGCGCCGAACGAATAGCCGGCGATCCACAGCCCGCCATGGCTCGGGTTCACCGCCTGCATCCAGTCGAGCGCCGCCGCCGCGTCCGAGATCTCGCCGAAGCCGCCGTCGTAGCGGCCCTGGCTGCGCCCGACGCCGCGGAAATTGAAGCGCATCACCGAGAAGCCCAGCTTCTGGAAGGACTGGTACATCGTGTAGGTGATGCGGTTGTTCATGGTCCCGCCGTGCAGCGGGTGCGGGTGCAGGATCAGCGCCAGCGGGGCACCCCGGTCCTTGGCATGATGGTAACGGCCTTCGAGCCGGCCATCGGGGCCGGCGAACAGAACCTCAGGCATGGAGTGGCAAATCCCTTCTACCCGAACGGGCGAGCCCCGTCCGACCACGCGTTGTAAATCTCGTCCCCCAAGGCGCCGTTGCGCGGCGCCGACCGACCTCTCCGGCCGCCGTCCTCCATAACGGCCGCCGCCCCCTTTTTCGCCCTGCCGACCCGCCATTCGGCGTTCTGACGGCGGTCTCGTAACCGGCCCGGCCGCGCCCTATATCCCGCCGCAGTGGCGCCACGGGCCCGGCCCCGGACCGTCCTGATTACTATAGGGTGTCCGACGCGAGGATGCACAGGAAATGTCGCATAGGTTTCATGTCATTGCGTGAGTCCATCCGCGCCTACCAGGAGCGCGACCCCGCGGCGCGCTCGGCCGCCAGCATCGTGTTCTGCTACCCAGGGTTGCATGCCGTGCTGTGGCATCGCCTGGCCAACGCGCTCTGGCGCCGCGGGTTCCCGTTTGCTGGTCGCTGCGTATCCCACCTGTCGAGATTCCTCACCGGAATCGAGATCCACCCCGCCGCCACGATCGGCCGCCGGCTGGTCATCGACCACGGCATGGGCGTGGTCATCGGCGAGACCGCGGAAATCGGCGATGACTGCCATCTCTACCACCAGGTGACGCTCGGCGGCACGTCGTCCTCCCACGGCAAGCGCCACCCGACTCTGGGCAACCGCGTCATCGTCGGCGCGGGGGCCAAGATTCTCGGCGCCATCACCGTTGGCGACAACGCCCGCGTCGGCGCCAATGCCGTGGTGCTGGAGTCGGTGCCTGCGGATACCACCGTGGTCGGCATCCCGGCCCGCCCGGTGGAGCGCAAGCCGGTGCAGGCGCGGCCGGAGCCATGCTTCGACGCCTATGGCACGCCGGCGGAGGGGGTTCTCGACCCCGTCGAGTCGGAGATCGGGCGGCTGCGCGCGGAACTCGCGGAACTGGAGATCCGCTTCGCGCGGCTGGCGGGGCGGGAGCCGGTTGGCAAATAGGGTCTATCTCGACGCCAACGCCTCCGAGAAGCTGCGCCCCGAGGCCCGCGCGGCTCTGCTCGCGGCGCTGGCGGCGGAGGCCAACCCGGCCTCGGTGCACGCCGCCGGCCGCGCCGCGCGCGCGATCCTGGAGGGCGCGCGCGACTCGCTTGCCCGGCGGTTCGGCGCGCATCCCTCCCGCGTGGTGTTCACCGCGGGCGGGGCGGAGGCCAACGCGCTCGCCATCCATGCGCTCGGCGCGGATCGGCGGCTGATCGCCTCCGCGATCGAGCACGATTCCGTCCTGGCCGCGGCCCCCGGCGCCGCGCTGCTGGCGGTGGACGCGGACGGCGTGGCGCGGCTCGACGCGCTGCCCGCGCTGCTCGCGGAAGGGCCGGCGCTGGTCTGCCTGATGGCCGCCAACAACGAGACCGGCGCCATCCAGCCCCTGGCCGAGGCCGCCGCGATCTGCCGCGCCCACGGCGCCCTGCTGCACGTGGACGCAATCCAGGCGGCGGGGCGCATGCCCCTCGACCTCGCTTCCGTCGGCGCCGACAGTCTTTCCCTCTCCGGCCACAAGCTCGGCGGCCCGCTTGGCGCCGGCGCGCTGCTGTTCGCGGCCGACCCGCCGGTGCGCCCGCTCATCCC
>DAHUXX010000007.1 GCA_027306955.1 Acetobacteraceae bacterium
CGCGCCGCCGCCGAAGCCGCCGCCCAGGCCACCGCCCGGCCCACCGGGCGCGCTGCCGCCGGGCGGAGGCTCCGGCGGACGCCGTCCGCCGGGCGCCGGGCGGATCACCGTGCGCTCGCTGTCGTCCGGCTCGCCGAATGGGTTGTCGCTCATCCCTGCCTCGCCTTCAGCCCGTCACGCCCTTCAACCGTCACGCCCACCGGCCCATCGCACCCGCTCCGGGGCGCGCTCAGCCGCGTATCGCCCACAGCTCCATGCGCAGGCCCGGGTAGTCGCCCGAGACATGGATCGCGAAGCCGCCGGAACTCTGCATTTGTTGCCAATGCGGAGCGTTGCGGTCGAGCTCGAAATACGTCGCCCCGGCGTAGAAGGGCAGTTGCCGCGGCGCCACGGGCAGTGCGCGCACGGCAATGCCGGTGATCTGGCTCATCACGTATTCGCGGATGTGCTCCACGCCGGCGATCTTCACCTGGCTCGGGAACTGCGCGCGCAGCGTCTCGGTCGGCACGTCCGCCTGCACCGTCAGCACGAACACCGAGCCACGCAGGATCGAGCGGTCGACGATCTGTCCCACGTGCAGCCCGTGCCGGCGCTCCTGCAACGGCACCGGGATCGCGTTCTGCTCGATCCCCGCGGAGAGGGAGCGGCGCAGGTCCGCCACCACCGGCGCGAAGCTGCGCTGCAGGTCGTCGTGGCGATAGGCGGGGTAGTTGCCGGGCCGGCGCGTCTGCGTGTCGGTGAAGGTGGCAAACTCGCCGGCCATCGACAGCAGCGTGCGGTAGAGATCCTCGGGATGGACGTTGCCGCCCTCGGCCCAGTGCGCGAGCACCGGTTGCCAGCGGTTGATCGCCGGCAGCTGCAGGAAGTCCTGCACCTCCGCCGCCCCGCGCGAGCCGGGGGCGACCAGGCGCGCGGCCATCGCCTCGCCGCGCTGGTGCAGCATGCCAGAGAGTTCCGTGATCAGTCCCCCGAGCGGGGCGGTGGCGCCGCACAGCAACGCCGGCGGCACCCAGCGGTCATCGAGCGTCACGCGCTTGTCCGCCGCGACCTCGACCACGCGCGCGAGCCCGATGCAGAGATAGCCCGCGCGCTCCTCGGTCTCGAGCATGTAGCGCAGCCGCAGCCGCCCGATCTGGATCGGCGCCGGCGTGGGCGAGCCGGAATGCGTGTCGAAGGCCTCGAACTCGCGCAGCGCGAGCCGCCCCTCGACGCCTTCGGCCGCCACCTCCACCGCGCCCGGCTGGCGCACCGGCAGCGCGAGGTACACCACCGCGTTGCGCACGCCCTCGCCAAGCTCGAGCGGCGGCGGATGGTCGGTCTCGCCCGGGATCGCGAACGGCGTGCCGTCCTCGAACACGCCCGCCCCGTGCGCGAGCGCGAAGCGCCCGGTCGCCAGCAGGTCGCGGTCGATCGCGAGCTCCGTGATGCCCCACGGGTGCGCACGCAGCGCCGCGGTACGGCCCCGCAGCAGCGCCTCCAGCGCGCGGTCCTGCTGCTGGAAATGCTGCGCGCGCAGGAACATGCCTTCCTGCCAGACCACGCGGTTGGTCCAGGTCATCGCGCCTTCCCTGTTCTTGCCACGCGAGCCTAACCCTTCGTCAGGGTTGCGACGAGACCGTTCGTGGTGAGCTTGAGCTTCACGTCCCCGGTCGCGGGCACCGGGGCGCTGACGCGCCAGGTGGCATGGTTGATGTCGCGGAACAACACCGCGATGCCGAGCGCGTTGGTGCCAGGCTTGAGCGGGTGGGAGACGGTGACGGTCTGGCCCGGGCTGACCAGCACCTGCTCCGAGCCAAGATCGGCGGCGCCGAGCGTCGCCTGCTCGCGGTTCATCAGAGCGAACACGTCGGCCTGCATGAAGCTCCCGGCCGAGGCGAGCTGGATGATGCGCACCGCAACCGATGCCGGATGGCCGGACGTGTCGGGGTTCTGGTTGGCGCCGCCCACGATGGTGAGCGACAGCGTGGCCGGTGCCGGCGGCGGCGCCGCGCAGCCCGCGAGCAGCGCGAGCGAACCCAAAACGAGCGTTCCCTGGGCGAAGTGCCGGACCAGATGGCGTCGTTGCATCAGCTTCTCTTCCTTTCGTCGGCGTCGCGCAGCGCCTCCTCGTAGGCGCGGGCGAAGGCCTTGCCGAACACGCTGTCGAAATCGTCGGCGAGGCCCTGGGTCACGGAGGTGTGCAGCTTCTCGTAAAGCTCGAAGGCGCGGGCGCGTCTTTGCGCCGGCAGCATGCCGCCGCCGCGCTCCGCCTCGGTGCGCAGCGGCGCGGGGTCGAGGCGGGCGACGAGCGAGCGCACTGCGGCCTGCATCGCGGCGACCGAGGCGAGCTCATGCAGGCGCATGTCGCGCAGCGCGTCCGCCACCGCCTCGGCCGGTGCCATGTCCACCCGCCTGCCGGTGCCGAGCAGCGCGCTCAGCGCGTCGTCGTCGTCGGCCGAGAATTTCAGCGGGTTGTTGCCGCGGGCGCGGATCATCGTCTGCTCGATGCGGAACTCGCCCTTGACCGCGGCGCGCGCCATCAGTGCCTGGCGCAGCCCCGAGACCAGCTCGCGGAACGCGGCGCCGAGGGCTGCCATGGTGGCGGCGGGATCGGCGATGGCGGCCGCCTCGATGCCGGCGCCGCGCAGGAACGCGGCGAGCAGCGCGTCCGTGCCGGCGACGTGCGACGCGACGGGTGCCGCCGCGCGCGGCGGCGGCGCGGCCGGCGCGGGGATCGCTGCTGGCGCTGGGATCGCTGCTGGCGCTGGCCCTGGCGCTGGCCCTGGCGCGGGCTCGCCGAACGGGGAGGGATCGGCAAAGGGATCGGCCGGTGCAGCAAGAGGGGGGGCGGCCAACGGGCTCACCGGCGGGGGACTGACCGCGGCCGGAACGACTGGAGGCGGTATCGGCGCCGGCGCCGCCGGTTTGGGGGTGAGGTCGAGATCCCAGTCGTCGAGATCCGGCGGCAGCGCCGGCGGTGTCGGCGTCGGCGTCGGCGCGCGGAACGCCTGCTCGAACGCCGGGACGTGGTCGGGGTCGGTCGCCTGGCGGAATGGCGGCGGCGCCGATGGCGGCTGCCCGAACTCGCTGCCAAGGCTGATCGGGGTCGGCGCCAGCGGCCCATGGCGCGACGGCTCGGGAGCGAACGGATCGCGCGGCGCGGGCCCGAGCAGCGGGTCGCCCCCGAACGGATCTGCGCTACCGCGTGGCGGCGCCAGCGGATCGTCGCCGAACGGGTCGCTGCCGAACGGCGACCCCCCGAAGGCCGAGGGGCTGGGCGGCGCCGGGCGCGCCGCCGGTCCATCCCACGAGGCGGCCTGCGCCTCCGGCTCGATCTGCACCTCGAACTCATAGGGGCCGAGGCGCAGCCGGTCGCCATCGCGCAGCTCGCGCACGGCGCCGCGGCCGAGCGGCTCAGCGTCGCGGTTGAGGAACGTTCCGTTGGTGGAGATATCGGCGACCTGCCAGGAGCCGCCGCGGAAGGCGATCACGCAGTGGCGCTTGGACAGCACGCGCTCAGGGTCGGCGAGCGGCCATTCGTTCTCCGAGCCGCGCCCGAGAGCGTATTCGCCGCCCGTCACGCGCCTTCGTTCCGGCGAAACGGTCTCGGGGCAGCGCAGGATGGAGAGCACCAGGGCCATCGTCGCCTTATCCTTACCCGATCAGCACGGTGAAGCAGCCGAGCACGATCGAGCCGCCGTGCCCGCACGGGTCGCCCATGCGCGCCGCAGGCATGTTGCCGATCAGCACCGTGGGCGAACCCATGGCAATCATGTCCGGCGGGCCGACGCAGGTCGCCTGGTCGGTGGCGCGCGCGGCCGGCAGTGACTGGATCAGCACGGTGGGGCAGCCAGGCGGCAGGATCGGCCCGCCGACATGCGGCACGATGCCAGTGACCATCGGGCAGACATGCATGTCCGTGGCGCGCGCGGCGGGCTGGCCCATCAGGGAGCCTCCGCTTCCAGGCGCCCCGGCCCGCCGGAGGCGATCTCGCGCCCGCTGGCGATGAAACGCGCGAGGCGCGCAGGCTGGCGCGCGGGATCGGCGCGCACCGAGGCGAGGGTGACGGCGCCGGTGATGGCCAGCCCCGCGAGGTGCGGCGCCGGCGGCACCGCCGGCTGGCCCACCGGCGCCATGGAATCGCCGCTCCAGAACGCCGCGACGCCGGCCCAGGCTTCCGGCGTGCCGAAGCGCGCCTGCTCCGCGGCGGCGAAGGCGGCGCGGCGGTTCTCGTCGCTGGGCTTGCGCACCCACGCCTCGGCGGCGTCGAGCGCCGCGCGATCGGTGGGCGGCAGGTCGGCGGGCATCGTGGCGCGGGCGCACATGCACGCCCACCAAACGCCCTCGCGCCGCGGCAGCGCGTGGGCGACGAGCTTCACCGCGTCCGTCGCCATGCCGTCGGCCTCCAGCGCCTCAAGCGCGGCGGGCACGTCGGCGCATGCGGCAATCCGCGCGAGCGCCGCGGCGGAGAGCTCGCCGCGCTCGCGCACCGCGGCCAGCGGCGCCGCGCGCAGCTTCGCGAGCGCGGCGGATGGGAGGGGGGCGGACGGGGTAGCGGACCTGGTGCCGGACATCGCGCGCCTCTAGTTGATCATCACGACGCCGCCCTTGAGCGTCAGCATGCCGTCGCCCTTCAGGGTGGTCATCGGTGCCTTCATGTCGAGCATCGCGCTGCCGGCGAGCTTGACCATGGTGCCGTTGATGGACACGCCGCTGGTGTCGATCTTGACCGAGTTGGAGCCCACGGTGAGCTCGATGGACTGCATCGCGGTGATCTTCACCGCGCCCTGCTGCGCGGCGATGGTGATGTTCCCCGCGTCGACGGTGAGTTTCTCGTTGCCTTGCTGGATTTCCGTCGTGTTGTCGCCCTTGACGGTGGTCGTGCGCTTGCCCTGGACCTTGATGGTCTCGTTGTTTTTCACCGTCGCCTTGCGGTTGTTGTCCACCGTCAGCGTCTGGTCGTTCTTCACGGTGATCATCTGGTCGTGATCGACCTTGACCGTGTGGTCGTTCTCGACCTCGACCGTATGGTCCTTCTCGGCGTGCAGCAGCACCAGTTCGGAGCCCTTGGTGTCGTCGAAGGAAAGCTCGGAATAGGTGGAGCCGCTGCCGCCCTTGGTGGAGCGCGTGCGCAGCCCGGTCTTGTTCTTCTCGTCCGGCAGCGTGAAGGGTGGAATCTGCTGGGCGTTGTAGAGCCCGCCGAGCACGATCGGGTGGTCGATGTCGCCATCGACGAAGGCGA
>DAHUXX010000010.1 GCA_027306955.1 Acetobacteraceae bacterium
AGCTTTGTCGCTTCGGCGACCGTGTTGGAGATCGTGCCGTATTTGCGGACGTTGGTGTGCAGGAGATCGAGACGCTGGTCCGTCTCGTCGGTATCGACGATCACTTCATAGTCGATCGACACCATCTTCGGCGGAACGTCCTGCCGCTCGCCATGCAGGCGGATCTCGACGCCGCGCAGCTGGAACCTCAGGATCGGCGTCACCCGCTCGATGCCTTTGATCATGCATGCGGCGATGGCCGCCAGGAACAGCTCCGCCGGATTGAACGCATCGGCACGCCCCGCGACATCCGTATCGAGAACGATCTCCGCCTGCTTGGTGGTGGCGAGGCTGGCGTGCGCATCCACGCGCCGGGCGGTGACGTTGTAACTCAGCCGGGCGGCGGGCTGTGCCATCGTCTTCATCCTCCTTGTCGCAGTGTCGAACCGCGGATCGGCCAGGCCGGACTGCAACGGGACTGCATGCGATGAACCGCCGTGACCGGTCAGGCAAGCCAGGCCTCGACCTTGTCGCGGTTCGGCACGCCGCCTGCGTGCACGACCCTGCCGTCGACGACGACGCCTGGCGTGGACATGATGCCATAGCCCATGATCTCGCGCACCTCTTCGACCTTATGCAGTTTGATGGCAACGCCCTTCCCGGCCGCGACGTGCTCGATCAGGGCGGTCGTGTTCCTGCAGTTGGCGCAGCCGGGACCGAGCACCTTGATCTCTTTCATCACGAGATATCTTTCATTGACTGATGAGCGCGTTGAACAGGAATCCGACTGACAGGATTCCGAGCCCAACCACGCCGACAAAGACAGCGATCAGCTTCACGCTCAGGACTTTGCGCGGGATGATCATTTCGGGCGGCGACAGCGCGATCACCGGCATCATGAAGGCCAGGACGACGCCCACAACTCAAGCGTCATCTCAACCGAAGCCGATCCCAGCTGGGACTTCCGAATCGCGGTCACCCATCGATGCGGACAGCCGGGCACTCCGCAACGGAGGAACTAGAACCGCACTGCTAGCGCGGCGGCGTGCCGAGCAGGATCGGGCCTTCCTGGCGAATGAAGAGGCGGGTGACCGGCGCGGGCAGGTCCGGCAGGTCGCGCGCAACGACGGCGGCGGCGGCGGCGCTCTCGTCAACAAGCAGGGGCGGGGTTCTCACCACATAGCTTTCGCTGAACCACAGGACTTTCCTCTTGCTCACCGTCAGCCGCAGTGTGCCCGCATAGATGACGGGAACGCCCCTGGGAACTTCGGCGCGCCAGGTATTGCCGACGGGGCGGAGGTGGTTTTCCGCCCCTACTTTCTCGAACACGCCAAGGTAGTAGTAGCCAGGCGGCAGAACGCGCACCGCCCAGCCTTCGCGGGAGGCGTCGGCGGAGAGACTGGTCGGTGCTTCCTCGTTGACCGGGCGGCCAGCGCTGTTGAAGCCTCCCCAGCGCAGGACGGGCGACCACTTCCCGTAGAGGGGCATGGGCGTGATCCGGCCCGCATAGTCCACTTGCTCCGTGCGGAACAGGAGAAGTGCCTCCTTGCCCGCGGCGACGGCGGCGAGCTTGCTCCGGGCCGGTGGAAACGGCGCGCACGCCGCCAGTGCCAGGAGCAGCGCGCCAAGGATCGCGCGCCCGGTCATGACCCACCGAAGTGGCGCAGGATCTCTCCGTCGGGCTCGAGGATGCCCCCCCGGACATGCTCGGCGCGGACCACGGTGCCTGCCGCGTCGAAGCGTACCAGGAACCAGTGCTCGATGGTCACGTCACTCAAGCCGGAGCCGCCGTAAGTCGCCCACAGGAGCGACCAGTTGGCGCGTCCCCAGTTCCAGCCGTAGATGTCGCGGTCGACCCAGATGACGCTGGGCGGCCCCAGCAGCGCGAGCACATCGTCCTTCCGGGCGCCGGGGACGACCGTGACAAGGCGCCCCTCGTCGATCTCCGTCCCATGCTTGATGCCCGGTTCCAGTTTCGGCACGGGAACGGCGATGCAGGCCGCGAGTGCGAGTGTCGCGGCAAGGTCAACGGCGTGACGGAACCACGGTCGCACCTGCATGACACATGCACGGCTGCGCCAGGTTCGCGAAACGCGCCTTGAGCTGCATCAAGCGCCGCCAGGTTCGAGCGGGCCAGGCCAGCCTCGCGCGCCTATTTCGCCACGCACCAGAGCCCGGTGCTCGGCTTGCCGCTGGCTTCGATGAACGCGATGTGGAGCGCTGCCTTGCGATCGCCGGCGGGCGGCACATAGGGAATCTCGGCCCTGTTTCGCGGCCGCGCATCGGGACCGCTCAGGGCAACGAACCGAGCGCCCTGCATGCGGTATGCGCCGACGTCGTCGATGTGATAGTGGCCGGCATAGCGGCAGCTGCCCGCCAGGACAGCGGGCGCGGACGCGCATCCATATTGGCGGTGGCGATTGAGCTCGACGATCGTGCCCGCGTTCCGGGCCGCCTGCCTGGCATTGTCGTCGTCGATCGGGGCTTCGTGCAATCCACACCATTGCACTTCCGCTCGGCCTGCATGAACAGGGCATCGGCGCAACGTTGCGAGAACGGACCGCTTTTCGCCAGCGTCGGTGGGATGGCGGCGAGCCCCGCTCTGAGGCGCCAAGGCGCTAGGCCGGGGGCGGAGCCGGCGTGAGGCAGTGGCGGCGCATGATCTCCACCATCCTGGCGGGGTCCGGCGGACCGCCAGCCGCCGCGTTGACCACCGCGAAAGCCTCGCGGAAAAACTGCGGACCGATTGCCGCCGGCGTGATCACGCACAGCGCCTTCGCGGCGTCGCTCGTGTTGTTATCGAACCGATGAACGACGCCGCGCGGAATGCACAGCGCCTGCCCCGGCCCGACCTCGATCCGTTGGCCGTCGACGGTCCAGGTCAGCACGCCCTCGATGCCGTAGATCGTCTCCTCGTAGTGGTCGTGGCAGTGCGCCAGGGCCATCAGGCGCTGGGCACCCGGGACCGCGAGCTCGAAGGCCGCGATGCTGCCACCCGAATCCTCCCCCGTGATCAGGAACCGCACCGTGAGCGGACCGCCGCTGAGGTTCTCCGCGGAGGGATCGACGCGGATGCCGGTGGATGGCTGTCCCATGTGCGCTCTCCTGTGGTAAACGGCCTTTACCGCGACAGGAGGTAAACTCTATTTACCGGAAATGTCAATGCCGCCGTTGAAAGATCGACCACCCAGGACACAGGACATGCTCATCGGCGCCCTGCTGCGCGTCCCGGCGCAGGCCATCCATCGCCGTCTCGTCGCGGAGCTGAACGTCGGGGGTTTCGAGGAGCTGCGCCTGGCGCATATCGCGGTGCTGCAATATCCGGGGCCGGACGGCGTGCGCCCGGGCACGCTCGCCGAGCGCGCCGGCATCAGCAAGCAGGCCATGAACCAGCTCCTCGGCAGCCTCGAGGGTTGCGGCTATATCCGCCGCGCCGATGCACCGGATGCGCCGGGCGCGCGCGTCGTCCGCCTGACCAGGCGTGGCCGCGCCGCGTATGCGAAAATTCTCGACATCCTGCGCGACATCGAGCGCGAGTGGAGCGCCGAGCTTGGCCCGAGGCGCTTCGCCCAGCTCAAGGAACTGCTCGGCGCGGTCTGGGAAAGCCCGCTGATTCGCCAAAGCAACATCCGTTCGCCTTGACGCACGGAACTCGCGCCACGGCCGACGTGAGCCCGGAACGCGCACCCGAGCGGGTTTCCCCCGGCGGTTCCGGCCCTATGGGTCCTCGCCCCGGATCTTCGATCAGGCCGCCGTACTCTCCAGCAGCCCCTGGCGGCGCAGCAGTTCGCGGTAGGGGCCGGGGCGTTCGGCGAGCAGCCCGGGCGGGCCGTCGTCCACCACGCGGCCGGCATCCATCACCACGATGCGGTCGAAGCTTTTCAGCGTGGAGAGCCGGTGCGCGATGGCGATCACCGTGCGCCCGCGCATCAGCACATCCAGCGCCGCCTGGATCGCCTGCTCGCTCTCGCTGTCGAGTGCGGAGGTGGCCTCGTCGAGCAGCAGGATCGGCGCGTCCTTGAGCAGCGCGCGGGCGATGGCGAGGCGCTGGCGCTGGCCACCGGAGAGCTTGGTGCCGCGGTCGCCCACCACGGTGTCGAAGCCCTGCGGCAGCGCCTCGATGAAGTCGCGGCAGCGCGCCGCCTCGGCGGCGGCGAGCACCTGCTCCTCGCTCGCCTCGGGCCGCGCGTAGCGGATGTTCTCGCGCACCGTGCGGTGGAACAGCGAGATGTCCTGCGGCACGATGGCGATGGCCCCGCGCAGGCTGGCCTGGGTGATCTCGCGCAGATCCTGCCCGTCGATGCGGATGGCGCCGGCATCGACGTCGTAGAAACGTTGCAGGAGCGCAATCACCGTCGATTTGCCCGCGCCGGAGGCACCGACCAGCCCCACGCGCTGCCCGGCCTCGATGGTGAGGTCGAGTCCGTTCAGGATCGGCTCGCGGCCGGGATAGGCGAAGCGCACCCCGGCGAACTCCACGCGCCCGCCCACGGGGGCAAGCGCCTGCGCGCCCGCGGCATCCTTCAGCGCGTGCGGGGCGCAGACGGCGGTGACCGCCTCCTCCAGCCGCGCAATGTTCTGGGTGAGGTCGACCAGTGCCACCGCCAGGTCGCGTGTGCCGTGCAGGATGGTGAAGCCCATGGAGGTGATCAGCACCAGGTCGCCCGCGGTGCCGGTGCCGGCGCGCCACATCATGACACCCCAGAACAGCAGCCCGGCGGTGATCGCCGCGGTCATCGCCGCGTGCAGCAGGCGGAGCTTTTCCAGGTACAGCAGGCTCGTCGTGCGCGCCCGCATCTCCTGGCCCAGTTCCTCGCCCAGCCGCCGGTGCTCGCGCAGCGTCGCCCCGAAGGCGCGCACCACGTGCATGTTGCCGATCACGTCCACCAGCTCGCCGTCGACGCGTGCGGCGGCCGCGGCGTAGGCGCGGTGCACCTTCGTCCCGCGCTTGGCCAGGCCGTAGATGATCAGCGCCATGGCGAGTGCCACCGCCGCCAGCGCCGCCGCCATCGCGAGGTTGATGGTGCCGAGGAACAGGATCGCGATCACCACGGCGAGGCAGGGCGGCAGCACGTTCCAGGTCAGCGCGCTTTCCGTGAGGTAGATCGCGTTGGCCGTCGCCGAGATCCGCCCGCCCAGCGTGCCCGGCAGCCGGTCCGCGAAATACGCCGGCGCGTGGCCGGCGAGGTGGAGGAAGAGGTCGCTGCGCACCTCGCCGGTGACGCGGGTGAAGGTGCGCGCGGCGACGAAGCCCGCGACGCGCCAGGAGAAATTATCCGCGGCGATGAACGCGCAGAGGATGACGAGCGGCGTCCAGATCGCGTTGCCGGCTGCCGCCGGCCCGCGCGCCACCACGTCGATCAGCCCCTTCAGCGCGTATTGCGAGGAGGTGGAGAAGGTCACGGCGAGCACGACGAAGCCGATGATCACCGCATGCGCCGCCCCGTGCAGCCGCACGTAGCGCGCGAGGAAGGCGATCGGACGGCCCTGGTAGCCGGTCATCTCTGTCGGCATGATGGCGCACACACTACCCCAATACGGCGGATTTCGGGCCGGTTTTCGCCATATTCGACCCCTAGTCGGCCGCCGCCCGCCGACCCCCACGGAGCCTGCCATGCGCATTGCCCAGATCGCCCCGCTGTTCGAGGCCGTGCCGCCCAAG
>DAHUXX010000021.1 GCA_027306955.1 Acetobacteraceae bacterium
CGGCCAGGTGCCGGCGGCGGCCAGCGCCCGCGCGCGCACCATCGCCGCGGCGCGGATATCGGTCGCGATCTCGTCCACCAGCCCGAGCTTCAGCGCCTCGTCGGCGGCCACCTGCCGGCCCGATGTGGCCAGGTCGAGCGCCACCATGGCGCCGGCGAGCCGTGGCACGCGCTGGGTGCCGCCGGCACCGGGGATCAGCCCGATGCGTACTTCCGGCAATCCCACCCGCGCATCGGGCGCCATGACGCGCCCATGGCAGGCGAGCGCCAGCTCGAACCCGCCGCCCAGCGCCGTGCCGTGCAGCGCCGCGACCACAGGCTTCGGCGCGTTCTCGATCTGGTCGAAGACGCTTCCGGACATCATCTGCGGCGGCGGGGGCGGGGCGTCGAACTCGCGGATATCCGCGCCTGCGACGAAGGTCCGCCCGGCGCCCGCGATCACCACGGCGGCGACGCCGGGGTCGTTCATGGCCGCCGTGAACGCCTCGCGCAGCGCCTGGCGCATGGCGGTGGAAAGCGCGTTGACGGGCGGATTGTCGAACATCAGCAGCGCCACGTCGCCGTGGCGCTCGGTGTGAACCGTGCCCGTGCCTGCGTTGCCGCTACCAGGGTTCATCGCCGCGCCTCCGTTGCTTCGCCGCCAGTCTGCGCGGGCGCGCTGCCAGGGGGAAGGGGGAGCCGGGAACAGCGAACAGCGAGAATTCAGAACCCGAACATGTGGTCCATGGAGAACCGCCCGTCGGTGGTCATCAGGCCGTGATAGCCGAACAGCCGGCAGGTGGTGTCCCGCACCAGCACGTAGCCGCGCGGCCCGGCGGCCTCGATCGCGGCGGGCGTGAACACCTCCTCGGCCACGACCAGCGCCGAGCCGGAACAGGGGATTGCGAGCGGTGCCTCGGCGACCACGGCGCCGCTGCCGTCGGTGAGCTGCAGCTTCGTTTCCGAGAGTCGATGCCACGGCGCCGAGGCCGGGTAGATCAGCAGCGCAAAACTCCTGGCACGCACCTCGCCCAGGTGCATGCCGAGTTTGAGGAACAGCCGCGTGGACAGGCCCGGCGGCGGGCCGGAGTAGCTCTGTGGCTCGTCGCGCCAGGTCATCAGCGTGTTGAATATATGGGCACCAAAGCTGCTCTCGGCCGCGTGCGTGCCGTCGCGCGCCTCGGCGCGCACCAGTGCGTGCAGCCAGCCATCCGCGGCGCCACCGATGCCGCGCGCGTAGAGCAGCTCCGCATGCCCGCCGTCCGCGAGCGCGCCCTCCGGCAGCAGCGTGTCGAGATCGATCGCGACGTCGTGGTCGCGCGGCAGCACGCCGAGCACACGCGTGGCGGCGAGACTGCCGTCGGGCGCGAAGACATCGAGCCGCAGCGGCAGCGTCTCCTGCGTCGTCGCCATCGGCGTGGGCTGGATCAGCGTGCGAAAGCGGCTCCGCGGCAGCACCGGCAACGGCAGCAGAAAGCCGCGGCCGAGCGCCGGCGGCAGGTCGAGGATCGCGGGATCGGGGCGCAGGTCGGAGCGCTCGACATTGGGGTGGGCAATGCGCGTGCGGCCGGCGCGCGCCACCTCGTAACGCGGCCGCACCGTGTGCCGTCCGGCGCGCATCTCGATCTGCGCCGGCCAGGCGAGGTCCGGCAGCAGCGCGCCCATGTCCACAGCGACGGAGGCAAACCCCGGCACCTCCCGCGCATAAGGCACCGGCGCCTCCGCGCCCATGCGGTCGAAGGCGATGGCGCCGGCCGGGATCGGCGTCGCGTGGCTGTTCTGCAGCCACAGCAACACCCGCTCGCCCGAGGCTGGGGCGGGAATGCCGGCATAGCGGTCGGCCGGCCAGGCGTTGGCGTCGTGCGTGCAGGAAAGGCTCGCCTCGTTACCGGCGCCGTAGGTGTCGAGCGCATATTTCACCACGTCGTGCCCGGCGGCGCCGATCGCGTGCAGGAAAAGCTGGCCGGTGAACGGCCCGAGCCCGAACCGCGCGCGCACCTCGGCGCTGTCGATGGCGAAGCCGGCTGGCGGCACCGTCTCCTCCCAGGTCGCCAGCACGCGCCCCTCGGCGTCGAACAGCCGCAGCCAGAGCCGCACGGATTTCGCGCCGTAGTCGGCCCAGTAATTGGCGGAGACGAGCCGCGTGGAGAGCCCGTCGGCGTCGCGGAAGAAGGCGAAATTGGTCGCGAAGTTGAGCCGGTCGAGGTAACGCGGCGCACTCAGCATCGCGGCCGGCAGCTTGACCGCATCCAGCGTCTCGATGCGCGCCCTGGGTAGCAGCTTGCGCAAGTGGCCCACCAGCCGCCCGGCACCGAAGCTCGCGATCAGGATGTCGTGGGCGCCCATGGCCACGAGGTCGGTCAGCGCCCGTGCCTTGTGCCCGGCGACGAACTCGCCGACGCGGCGGACGTCCTGGACGTGCACGGACGCGATCGGGAACGGGCGCGGCGCGAGGGCCAGCAGCGCCGGGGCGAAGCCCTCGGGGTCGACCAGCGCGAGCCCGGTTCCGGCCAGCCTGCCGGCCAACGCCGCCAGCGCCTCGGCCGCCAGCGGGTGTGCCAGCGCCTTGTACAGCACGTTGCCGCCTGCACGGGCGTCGAAGGTCGCGGTATCGAGCATCGGCCGTTCCTACCCTACCACCCGAAGCGTCGCCGCATCGCCTTGGCCGCCGCCGCCGTGTCGTCCAGCGCCTCGGCCGGCCAGAGTTCGAGCCGTCCCCGATAGGGCCGCACCCTGCCCGCGTCGATCAAGCCCTGGGTGAACTCGCGAATGCGCCGGGACTTGCCGGGTAGCCCGATCGTCATCACCGGCACGCTCGTCGCGACGGCCTCGGAGACCATGGAGACGCTGTCCTCGGTGACCAGGATCGCGTCGGCGCAGGCGAGCATGCCGACGTAGGGATTGTCGCCCGTCATGTCCCAGACATAGGCGCCTTCCGGCTCCAGCACGCGCCTGAACACTGCGCGCACGTCGGACGCCGTGCGGCGAGAAGGCGTCAGCGCCAGCCCCACCTTGTCCTCGCGCATCATCGTGCGGAGATCGGCGGCGATCGCCTCGGCGACCGGCACGTCGAGCCGGAACCGCCCGTTGGAACCGCCGATGAGCACCGAGACCAGGGGTCGCCGCAGATGTGCGAAGCGCGGCGCCCAGATCGCGCGCTCCGCCGGCAGGCGTGGCGTCATCCCGTGCAGCGCGGTCCGGGCGACGAAGACGTTGGGACCGGCGAGCCGGTCGTGCGGCGCTGTGATGACGAGGTCGAAGCGCCTTGGGTCCATGCGTGGATGCTGGATGATCACCCCGCGCGCCCGGCCCCGAAGCGAGGCGAGGACCGCCGCCGCGTTGCCACCGCAGCCGATCAGGAGATCCGGATAGGGCGCCGAGAGCCCCGCGACGCGCGCCGGCGTCGGCCACATCCGCGGGGCGAGCGCCGACCACGGGAAACGCGGCGTGAACAACCTTTCCTCGGCGGCGATTCCCGCGACCTCCGCGAGGCCCCGTGCCTGGCTGCGCAGGCCACCGAGATCCTCGCACACCAACCAGCACGACTTCGGATCCATGGCGGCGGCTGATGCCGGCGGGGGGCCCGCGCGTCAAGGCGTAGGCGGGTCGGGGCGTGGGCGGGTCGGGGCGTCGGCGAGCCGGCCATCGGCGCCTCGAGGCTCTCCCGGCTCGCCCCGCCGCTCAGAACTCCATGTCGAGCTCCTCGATCGCCTCCGGCTCCGCCAGCGCCGCCGCGGTCCATTCCCGCATTTCGGGCCAGGCCTCGATGTGTTTCGCGTAAGCCTCGCAGGGCCGGTCGAGCGCGAGCCCATAGGTGCGCAGCCGCGTCACCACGGGCGCGAACATTGCGTCCGCCACCGACAGTCGCCGCCCGAACAGGTAGGGGCCGTGCCAGGTGGCGAGGCACTCCCGCCACACCGCCTCGATGCGGTCGATATCGGCGCGCGCTGCGGCCCAGACGGTGAAACCCTGGCGCCGCAGGCGCAGGTTCATCGGCAGTGAGGAGCGCAGCGCCGAAAAGCCGGAGTGCATTTCACCCGAGATCGAGCGGCAGCGCGCCCGCGCCGCGCGGTCGGCGGGGTACATCCCGGCCCTGGGGAAGGTCTCGTTGAGATATTCGGCGATCGCCAGCGTGTCCCAGATCTCGAGCCCGTCATGGCGCAGGCAGGGCACCAGGATGGAGGAGGAGCGCAACAGCAGCTCCGCCCGCGCCACGGGATCGTCCGCCGCGGTGGTCTCGACCGTGAATTCGAGCCCGGACATCCGCGCCAGCAGCCAGCCACGCAAACACCACGACGAATAATTCCGGCTGCTGATCAGCAGGCTCGCCGCCATCTCCAACCTCCTCGATGCCCCGACCCTGCCACCCCGCCGGCCATGTCGCCAGCGGACATGTCATTGCAACATTCTTGCCGGGCTGCTTTGCTTCGCCGCCGAAGGATTCGCGGATTGGCCGTCACGATCGAGACGAGCGCCGCGCAAGCCGAGGCGGGGCCTTCCCGCGCCGGACTTGCCGATGCTCTATGACCTCTACCAGGCGCAGGCACTCTGCCTTGCGCCGTCGCGTCGCCTTGCCCGCTCCGCCGCGCGCCTGCTCGAGGGCTTCGGCGAGGCGCCGGCGGCACAGGGGCTGCGCCGGGTCGCGGCGTGGTGCGACACCTACGGCCACGCCGCCACCACGCACGAGCGCCCGCCGTTCGGCATCGACCAGGTCGCGGTCGGCGGCCGCCCCCACCTCGTTGTGGAGGAGGTGACGGCCGCGACGCCATTCGCCCGGCTGCTGCATTTCCGCAAGCCGGAGCTGGCCGGCCCGCCGCAGCGGCGCGTGCTCATCGTCGCCCCGATGTCCGGGCCTTTCGCCACCCTTCTGCGTGGCACGGTGCGGACCATGCTCGCCGACCACGACGTCTGGATCACGGACTGGATCAACGCGCGCGACGTCCCGCTCTCCGCCGGGCGCTTCGAGCTCGACGATTTCACCGACCACGTGATCCGGTTCCTGGCGCTCATCGGCCCTGGTGCGCACGTGCTCGCGGTCTGCCAGCCGGCGCCCGCGGTGCTGGCGGCGACGGCGCTGATGGCCGAGGACGGACATCGCGCGACGCCGCGTAGCCTGACGCTGATGGCCGGTCCCATCGACACGCGCGTCAACCCGACGCGGGTCAACGCGCTGGCGCAGCAGCGCTCGCTCGACTGGTTCGAGCGCAGGATGATCACCACCGTGCCCTGGCCGCATGCCGGCGTAGGGCGGCGCGTCTACCCCGGGTTCCTGCAGCTCGGCGCCTTCATGTCGATGAATCTCGACCGCCACATGACGGCGCAGATGGCGCAGTTCCGCGCCCTGGTGCGTGGCGACCGCGACAGCGCCGCGGCGCACCGGCGCTTCTATGACGAATATCTCGCGGTGATGGACCTGCCGGCGGAGTTCTATCTCGCCACCGTGCGCTCCGTGTTCCAGGAGCACGATCTGCCGCGCGGCGGCATGACGCATCGCGGGCGGCGCGTCGATCCGGCCGCCATCCGGCGCACCTGGCTGCTGACCGTCGAGGGCGAGCTCGACGACATCTGCTCGATCGGCCAGACCCTCGCGGCACAGGAGCTGTGCCGCCGTCTGCCGATGGCCCTGCAGCGGCATCACCTGCAGACCGGCGTCGGCCATTACGGCGTGTTCAACGGCCGCCGCTGGTCGCGCGAGATCTACCCGCTGGTGCGCGAGGTGATCGAGGTGGCGGGCGCCGCGCGCTGAGCCGCTTCGGCTCGTCCGCGTAACGCGGGGTTGCGGTGGTGCGTATTTGTGGGCCAGACAGGCCTGTGCCCGGACTTGCGCACCATCTTTGGCGCCTGCTGCCGCGCGGTCCGCGACGCCGCGCCGCCTTTGCCGTGGCCGCGACCCTGGCGCCCCGCCCGGCACCGGAGCCGCTGCGTCCGGCGACCGGCATCATCGTCGCTGGCCATCTGCACCAGGCGACCGGGCTCGGCGAGGCGGCGCGGGTGCTGCGCTCGGCGCTGTCGCGGCTTGGCCTGCCGGTCTGGGCGGTGGATCTCGACGCGCCGGTGTTGCCGCCCTCGCTGCCGCCGGCAGCGCCACTGCTGATCCACGCCAATCCCCCAATGCTGCCGCTGGCGCTGCGCGCCCAGCCGCCGGGCGTGCTCGGCCAACGCATGGTCATCGGCTATTGGGCCTGGGAGCTGACCACGCCCTCGCCCTTGTGGCGGCGCGGCGCGGACTTCGTGCACCGCGCCTGGACATTGTCGGAGTTCTCCGCCCAGGGGCTGGCGCTGCTGGGCGTGCCGGTCCGCGCCGTGCCGTTGCCGCTGGCGCTCGCGCCGCCGCGCCCATCGGCCCTGCGGCGGGTCGATTTTGGCCTGCCAGAGGACGCGGTGGTGACACTGGTCTCGCTCAACCTCGCCTCCTCGCTTGTGCGCAAGAACCCTGAGGCGGCGATCGCGGCGCATCGCGAGGCCTTCGGCGCGCGGGCGGACCGCGTCCTCGTGCTCAAGGTGACCAACCCGGACCATTTCCGGCGCGACATGGCGGCGCTGGTGGCGAAGGCGGACGGACCCAACATCCGTGTCCTGGCCGAGACGCTGTCGGCCCCCGACGCGCACGCTCTGACGCTCGCCTGCGACATCGTGATGTCGCTGCATCGCAGCGAGGGGTTCGGCCTGGTGCCGGCGGAGGCAATGTTGCTCGGCAAGCCGGTGATCGCGACCGGCTGGTCCGGCAACCTCGAGTTCATGGACGCGAACAGCGCCGCCCTGGTCGGTTACAAGCTGGTGCCGGCGATAGACCCGCGTGGCATCTACGAGGCACCCGGCGCAGTCTGGGCCGAGGCCGATGTCGGGGAGGCGGCAGCGCATCTGCGCCGCCTGGCCGACGACCCGGCAGCGCGGGCGGAATTGGCGGCGCGCGGGCAGGCGCATGCCGTCGCCGCCCTCGGGCCGCAGAAGCTGCTCGCCGCGCTGGCGGAAATCGGCCTTGCCATTCCCGGCGGCGCCGTTTCGGGTGGGACGGGTCCCGCCCCGCCGGTCGCTGCCCCGCCCGTCGCTGCCCCGCCCGTGGCCGGTTCCCCCGTTCCCGGACACGCGTGAAGATTCTGGTCTGGCAATGGGGGCGGCGTGGTGCCGGGCCGCTCTGCGCCGTGGCCTTCGCCCGCGAGCTGGGGCGGGCCGGCGCCGCGACCGATCTCTGCCTCTCCGCCCAGTCCGAGCTGGTCGCGACCGGGGCCGCCCCGGCCGGCACCTGGACCGAGCCGACCTATGACGGGGTTGCGTCGCTGCTGGCACGCCTGGCCGGGGCGCCGTTCGCGATCCCGCGGCTCGCCCGCCGTATCGCCGCGATGGCGCCCGACGTGGCGCTCTGCGCCATGCCCGCGGCCCTTGACCTGGTGATGGCGGCTGCCCTGCGCCGGGCCGGCGTGCCCTTCGCCGTCACTATCCACGACGCGGATCCACACCCGGGAGAGACCTGGCTGGTGCAGATGCGCCTGCAGCGGGCGCTGGCGCGCCGTGCCGACGCGGTGGTGGCGCTCAGTTCCCATGTCGCCGTCCGCCTCGCGCAGCAAGGGCTGTTGGACCAACGCCTCGTGATCCGCACGCCGCTGCCCCCGCTCACGGAGCGTGCGGCGCCGCCGCCATTCGCGCATGGCGGCCTTCCGCGGCTGCTCTGCTTCGGGCGGCTGATGCCCTACAAGGGGCTCGACCTGCTGGCCGGGGCGATGCGCGCCGTGCCGGAAGGCGTGGCGGCGCTGCGAATCGTCGGTAACGGGCCGGAAAGTCGGGAACTGGCGACGCTGCGGGCGCTTCCAGGGACCGTGGTGGAGAAGCGCTGGGTGCCGGAGGAGGAGGTCGCCGAGCTGCTCGCCTGGGCCGACGCCGTGGTCCTGCCCTACCGCGAGGCCAGCCAGAGCGGGGTTGCCGCGGCGGCGCTGGCGATGGGGCGTTTCGTGATCGCGACGCGCGTCGGCGGCATCCCGGAACAGCTCGCGGGCCAACCGCTTGCGCGCGCGGTCGAACCCGACGCCGCTTCCATCGCCGCCGCCATCGCCACCTTTGTCGCCGAGCGGCCCGCCGCCGCGCCCGCCGTCGGCTACGACGCCGAAACCCTCCTCTCCGGGCTCAGGTCGATCGCGCGCGCATCAGGTAGCGCCGCCCCTCGTGCGCCTGCCAGACGATGAGGCCCGGCAGACCCACCACGAGCTCGCGCACCCGCTTGATCATCGAGACCGCGATCGCCGCATCCGCCGGGATGCCGACGAGGTGCCCCACAAGGACAAATCCGGCCTCCTGAACGCCCAACGCGCCGGGCACGGCGAAGCCGGCGGAGCGCGCCACCATGCCGAGGATCTCGAGGATGAAGGCGGCGCGCAGCGGCGCCTGCGCCCCCATGGCGTACAGCGCCGCCCAGGTCTCCGCGGTGCCGAGCACCCAGGCAAGCAGGTGCCAGAGCCCGGCGCCGAGCAGCCGGCGCCAATCGCCGTGCAGTTCCAGCAGCGCGTCGTGCAGTCCCGGCAGGCCGAAGCGTTCGGCGAGCCGGAACAGGCCCATCCGCTGTGCGACGAAGAACCCGCCGAGGCCGAGCAGCAGGGCGACGAAGCCCCAGATCAGCCCCGTCGGCTCCCCGGCGCCGAGCAGTGCGAGGGCGGCGAGAACGGGCGGCGCCATGGCGACCGCCTCCATCATCACGTCGAGCGTGGTCGCCGCGGTGGCGTGGGTCAGGCTGACGCCGGATTGCGCCAGCATCCGCACCGTCGCCACCCCACCGCCGATCTGGGCGACCGGCAGCATGGAGTTGATCGCCTCGCGCAGCCAGCGCAGCACGGCCATGCGCCCCTGGCCCGGCGAGCCCTCGCCCAGCAGCAGGCGCCAGGCGCGGCCCGAGATCGCCAGTTGCAGCGCGTGGATGGCGACGGCGATGGGGACGACCCACACGGCGCGCCAGACATCCGCGCCGATCTCGCGTGCTCCGGCCCAGGCGACAATCCCGGTCGCGGCGGCGGCAGCGATCGCCGCGAGGAAAAGGCGTAATTTCATGCCGCCGGGTTTGCACGGCGGCTTGCGCCGGCGTCAACCATCTCCTCCCGGGCATCCTCCTCCCGGGCATCGCACGGTTGACCGGCAGGCGCCGCTCGGCAACACACAGCCATGACCGTCCTCTTCCTGCACAACACGCTGACGCGGCGCCGCGAGGTCTTCGTGCCGCTCGATCCCAGGCATGTGCGGGTCTATGTCTGCGGTCCCACGGTCTATGATCTCGCGCATATCGGCAACGCGCGCCCGGCGGTGGTGTTCGACGTGCTGGTGCGGCTGCTGCGCCGCCTCTACCCGCGCGTGACGTATGTCCGGAACATCACTGACGTGGACGACAAGATCAACGCACGCGCTGCCGCCACCGGAGAGCCGATAGCCGCGATCACCGCGCGCACTGCGGCAGACTACCATGCGGATATCGCGGCACTCGGCGTGCTGCCGCCTGATGTCGAGCCCCGCGCGACCCAGCATATCGCCGAGATCATCACGATCATCGAGCGGCTGATTGCCTCCGGCCACGCCTACGCCGCCCAGGGGCACGTGCTGTTCTCGGTGCCGAGCTATCCAGCCTACGGCCAATTCTCCGGTCGCTCTCCCGACGAGCTGCTCGCCGGCGCGCGCGTGGATGTGGCGCCCTACAAGCGCGACGCCGGCGACTTCGTGCTGTGGAAACCCTCTCCGCCCGACCTGCCGGGCTGGGATTCGCCCTGGGGCCGCGGCCGGCCGGGCTGGCACATCGAGTGCTCGGCGATGAGCTGGAAGCATCTCGGCGAGAGCTTCGACATCCACGGCGGCGGCGCCGACCTCATCTTCCCGCACCACGAGAACGAGATCGCGCAGTCGCTCAGCGCTTTTCCCGGCAGCCGCTTTGCCCGCTACTGGGTGCATAACGAGATGCTGAACGTCGACGGCGCGAAGCTGTCGAAGTCGCTCGGCAACTTCTTCACCATCCGCGACGTGCTGGCGAAGGCGCCGGCCGAGGCGATCCGCATGGCGCTGCTGCGCGCGCATTACCGCTCGGTGCTGGACTATTCCGACGCGGCGGTGGCCGCGAGCCGTGCCGATCTCGACCGGTTCTACCGCGCGGTGGAGCGCACGTCGCCGGTCGAGGCCGAGATACCGGCGGCTGTGCTGGACGCGCTGTGCGACGACCTCAACACGCCCGCCGCCTTTGCCGCGATGCACACGCTGGCCGATCGCGCCATGGCGGGCGACGCGGGGGCATCGGGCGGGCTGCTCGCCGCTGGCAAGCTGCTCGGGCTGCTCGGAAGCGCGCCGGAAGCATGGTTCCGCGGCGGCGAGGATGCCGGCTGGATCGAGGCCGCGATTGCCGAGCGCCTCGCCGCGCGCAAGGCCCGCGATTTCGCCCGCGCCGATGCCATCCGTGCCGATCTCGCATCGAAAGGCGTGGCGCTGGAGGACGGGCCGGCCGGCACGACATGGCGCAGGGCGTGATGGAGCGAGGCGCGTGATGGAGCGAGGCGTGTGACCGGGGGGCGAGTATGACCGGGCGCGATGGCGGCGCGGCGCTGGAGCCGATCCCGGGCAGCCCGGTCGTCATCCTCGTCCGCCCGCAGCTCGCCGACAACATCGGCACGGCCGCGCGGGCCATGGCCAATGGCGGCTTGTTCCATATGCGGCTCGTCGCCCCGCGCGACGGCTGGCCGCAGGAACATGCCTGGCGCACCGCCTCCGGCGCCGACCGCATCCTCGACGCCACGACCGTGTTCCCCAACGTCGCCGCCGCGACCGCGGATCTGCACCGCGTCTTCGCCACCTGCCCGCGCCCGCGCCATATCGTGAAGCCGGTGCTCACCGCGCGCGGCGCCGCGGCGGAACTGCGCGCCGTTGCGGCGCGTGGCCTCTCCGCCGGCATTCTGTTCGGTCCGGAACGCGCGGGGCTGGACAACGACGACATGGCCGCCGCCGACGCACTGGTGCGCTACCCGCTCAATCCCGGCTTCATGTCGCTCAACCTCGCGCAGGCGGTGCTCGTCGTCGCCTACGAGTGGTGGCTCGCAGAAGACGCGACGCCGCCGCGCGCGCTGATGACCAACGAGACGCGGGTCGCGCGCAAGGGCGAGCTCGACAATTTCCTCGACCATTTGGTGCGCGAGCTCGATGCCTCGGGCTTCCTGCGCAACAGGGCGAAGCGGCCCGGCATGGTGCGCAACATCCGCCACCTCTTCGAGCGCGGCGAGGTGACGGAGCAGGAGTTGCGTACGCTGCACGGCGTGGTGACGGAACTGGCGCACGGCCGCGGGCCGGGCAGGAAGGGACCCAACTAGGGGAGAATGGCAATGGGGTCACGGGATGGGGCGATGGCGCGCAGCCTTGGCGCGTTCGATGCCGGGGCGTTTCGAGCCCGGCTCGCGGAACTGGTGGCGATCCCCTCAACCTCGCAGGACCCGGGGCACGAGGCGGATGTGCGCCGCTACCTCGAGGCGGGCATCCGGCCGTGGCTGGAGCGCATGGGCTTTACCGTGGCGGTGCACGACAACCCGGAGAAGGGTTTCGGCCCGATCCTCACCGCCGAGCGCATCGAGCCGGGTGCCACGCGCACCGTGCTCACCTACGGCCACGGCGACACGGTGCGCGGCCTCGCCGACCAATGGGAGCCGGGTCTCGATCCCTGGGTGCTGACCGACCGCGACGGGCGCTGGTACGGCCGCGGCTCAGCCGACAACAAGGGACAGCACGTGCTGAACCTCACGGCCCTCGAGCATGTGCTGGCGGAACGCGATGGCAAGCTCGGCTTCAACCTCAAGCTGGTGCTGGAAACCAGCGAGGAGACCGGCTCCAGGGGTCTGCGCGCCTTCGTCGCCAATCACGCGAGCGAACTGGCTGCTGACGTGCTGATCGCTTCGGACGGCCCGCGCGTGCGCCCGGACACGCCCACCATCACCTCCGGCACGCGTGGCACGTTCCATTTCGATCTCGTCCTGAAAGTGCGGCCGGGCGGCGTGCATTCCGGCAACTGGGGCGGCATGACGACGGACCCCGCGATCGTGCTCTCGCACGCGCTGGCCGCGATCGCGGACCGGCACGGGCGCATCCTGGTGAAGGGCTGGCTGCCGCGCGGCGGCATGCCGAATTCGGTGCGCGCGGCGCTGGCCGGGCTCGAGTTGCAGAGTGAGGAATCCGCCACCATCGACCCCGACTGGGGCGAGCCGGGCTTCAGCGCCGCGGAGAAGGTCTTCGGCTGGACCAGCTTCATCGTGCTCGCGATGATCTCCGGCCGGCCGGAAAACCCGGTCAATGCCGTCGCCCCGGACGCGCGGGCGCACTGCCAGATCCGCTACACAGTCGATGCCGATCCGTCACAGTTCGAGCCGGCGCTTCGCGCGCATCTCGACGCGGCCGGCTTCCCCGAGGTAAAGATCGAGCGTGCCGGCATCCGCATGCCAGCGAGCCGGACCGATCCCGACCACCCCTGGGTGCGCTGGACCGCGGTGAGCATGGAGACGAGCCTCGGCCGGCATGTGCAGGTGATCCCGAACGCGGGTGGCGGCCTGCCCGGCGACGTGTTCGTCGATTTTCTGCACGTGCCGCTGGTCTGGATTCCCCACAGCTACAACGGCTGCAAGCAACACGGCCCCAACGAGCACGTGCTGCCCGCGCTGCTGCGCGAGGGGTTGCAGGCCTATACCGGCATCTGGTGGGATCTCGGTGAGGGCAGCACGCCGTGAAAATCGCGATGGTGGCGCCGCCGTGGATCAGCATTCCACCAGCGACTTATGGCGGCACCGAATCCATCGTCGCCTTCATCGTCGAGGAACTGGTGGCGCAGGGTCACGACGTGACCCTGTTCGCCCCCGGCGACGCGCGCACCTCGGCGAAGCTCGTCTCATTCTTCCCGCGCTCGCTGATCGCCGAGGGCGTGCCGTGGCAGGCGGCGCTCAAGGCCTATTTCCACCTGGCGAAATCGATCGAGCGGGCAGGCGAGTTCGATATCGTGCACCTGCACCTCTCCTCCACCGCGGACATGTTCCAGTTTCCGCTGCTGGCCAAGGTCGCGACCCCGCATGTGACGACGGTGCACTCCAACTTTCCTTATGACCGCGTGCACGACTGGATCGGCGATGCCGACCAGTACTTCATGGAGTGGATCCGCCCCGCGCCGCTGGTCACGGTGAGCGACCGCGCGCGGCAGAACCTGCCGCCTGGTCTCAACGTCGCGGGCGTGGTGCATCTCGGCGTGCCGATGGCGGATTACCGCTTCGCCGAGACCGGGCCCCGCGACTACGTCACCTGGCTTGGTCGTTTCGCGCCCGACAAGGGGCCCCACACCGCGATCGATGCGGCGAAGCGCGCGGGCGTGAAGATCATTGTCGCCGGCATCGTCGAGCAGGGCATCCAGGCCTCGGTCGACTACTTCAAGCGCGAGATCGAGCCGCGCCTGGACGGTGAGCGGGCCCGCTACATCGGCCCCGTCAACCTGGAGCAGAAACTCGCGCTCCTCGGCGGAGCCCGTGCCCTGCTCAACCCGATCACGTGGGAGGAGCCAGGGGCGACGGTGGTGGTGGAGGCGATGGCCGTCGGCTGCCCGGTCATCGGCTTCGCCCGCGGCGTGGTGCCGGAGCTGATCGTGGACGGCAAGACCGGGTTCCTGGTGCAGAACGTCGACGAGATGGTCGCGCGCATCGGCCGCCTCGGCGAGATCGACCGGCGCGCGACGCATGAGCATGTCGATCGGAGCCTTTCCGCGCGTGCGATGACGCGCAAATACGTCGCAATCTACGAGAGGCTGCGCGACGGGGCGTGAAACGTCGTTTGCCCGCCCTGCCTACCTCGCGTTAGGCTGCGGGGCGAGGAAACGGAACCATGGATCTGCACCAGCCGGCGAGGACGGCCGTTCCGACAACCGAGGCTTCGGCTGAACATGCCGATGTCCTGATCGTCGGCGCCGGCATCTCCGGCATCGGCGCCGCCTATCACCTCACCACGCAACGTCCCGGCACGCGCTTTGTCGTGCTGGAGGTGCAGGAGAGTTTCGGCGGCACCTGGCGGACCCATCGCTACCCCGGCATCCGTTCCGACAGCGACCTGCACACGTTCGGCTACCGGTTCAAACCCTGGACCAGCAAGCCGATCGGCACCGGGCCCGAGATCCTCGCCTATCTCGGCGGGGTGATCGAGGAGAACGGCCTCGCGCGGCATATCCGCTACGGCCACCGCATCCTCGCGGCAAGCTGGTCGAGCGAGACCAATCTCTGGACCGTCGAAGCGGAGCTGTTGGCAAGCGGTGAGCGTCGTCGCTTCACCTGCAATTTTCTGTGGATGTGCCAGGGCTATTACCGTCACGCCTGGCCCTACACGCCGGAATGGCCGGGCATGGAGGATTTCCAAGGTCGCGTGGTCCACCCGCAGGCCTGGCCCGAGGACCTCGACCTTGCCGGCCAGCGCGTGACGGTGGTCGGCTCGGGTGCGACGGCGGCGACGCTGGTGCCGGCCATTGCCGGCCAGTGCGCCCACGTGACGATGCTGCAACGGTCGCCCAGCTACTACTTTACCGGACGCAATGCCGACGAGCTTGCCGACACGCTGCGCGAGCTTGCGGTGGACGAGGCCTGGATTCATGAAATCGTCCGTCGGAAGCTTCTGCGCGACCAGGCGATTTTCAATCGGCGCTGCTTCGACGAACCGGATAAGGTCCGTGCCGAGCTGATCGGCGCGGTGCGCGCATATCTCCCACCGGGCTATGACGTGGAGAAGCATTTCACGCCCCGCTACCGGCCCTGGCACCAGCGCCTCTGCGTGATCCCCGAGGGCGACCTGCTGCGGGCGGTCGCCGCCGGCCAGGTCACGATGGTGACGGACGAGATCGAGCGCTTCACGCCGCGCGGCATCCGCCTGAAGTCGGATGAGGAGATCGCGGCCGATATCGTCGTCACGGCCACCGGGTTCCACCTCTCGGTGCTGGGCGATATCGGGTTCGCGATCGACGGCGAGCCGCTCGTCTTCGGCGACACCGTCACCTATCGCGGAATGATGTTCACCGGCGTGCCCAACATGGCCTGGGTGTTCGGCTATTTCCGGTCAAGCTGGACGCTGCGCGCCGACCTGGTGGCGGATTTCGTCTGCCGCCTGCTCGGCCACATGGAGCGGCGCCAGGCCCGCAAAGTGGAGGTGGCGCTGCGGCCGGAGGACGCGGGCATGACGTTGCTGGATTGGATCGACCCGGAGGATTTCAACCCCGGCTACCTGCTGCGCGACCTCCACCGCCTGCCCAAGCGCGGCGAGAAGCGGGAGTGGCAGCACACGCAGGATTACTGGCGCGAGAAGGACGAATTTCCGGCGATCGACCTCGATGGCGCGGAGTTTGTCTACGCCTGACGCGCAGTCGCCGCTTGCCTGGCGAGCCGGTTCGGTGTCGGTGGATAAAATGGTGGGCGCGACAGGGATTGAACCTGTGACCCCTGCCGTGTGAAGGCAGTGCTCTCCCGCTGAGCTACGCGCCCGACGCCGCCCGATTAGGTCCGGGGGGCTTCGCCTGTCAAGCGAAGCCGTTCCACCGCCGCGCGCGGCAGGGGGTCGAGGCCGGCGCCGTCGCTGGCCAGGATCGCGGCGCGCATCCGCGGGTCCCAGAACTGGCGGATATGGGTCTCGATCCCCGCGACCGCCTGCGCCTGCGGCTTGTGGGCGAAGAATTTGCCGATCTGGTTGGCCATGTAGGTGAGGCGTTCAACGTTCATCGGCCGCGATCCCACAGACTTCGGGGTGGGTGAAGATTTCGAGCCCGTCGGCGCGGGCAATGCCGGCGAGCATGATTCCCGCCGCTTCCGCCGTGCGCACTGCGAGTGCCGTCGGCGCGGAGATCGCGACAATCGCCGGCGCCCCGATCATCGCCGCCTTCTGCACCATCTCGACCGAGACGCGGCTGGTCAACAGCACCGCGCCGTCTGCGGCCCGCTCGCCCGACCGCGCCAATGCGCCCGCCAGCTTGTCGAGCGCGTTGTGCCGCCCGACATCCTCGCGCACCGCGACCAGGCCCGCGCCCGGCCGCCAGAAAGCCGCCGCATGCACCGCGTGGGTCGTGTCGTTCAGCGGCTGCGCGCTCGGCAGCGAGGCAACGGCACGCGCGAGGTCCGCGAGGTTGAGATGCGCGCCCTGTTCCACCACGTGCACCGGCGGCAGCGCGGCATCGAGGCTCTCCACGCCGCACAGCCCGCAGCCCGTGGCCCCGGCAAGGCGACGCCGCCGAGCCGTCATCGCCTCCGCGGGGGCGTCCGCGATCCACATGCGCAGTTCGATGCCGCGCTCCCGCCGGACGATGTCAAGGCTCTCGATCTCCTCGGCGCGCGCGACGATCCCTTCGGTGAGGCTGAAGCCCACGGCGAAATCCTCGAGGTCGCAAGGGCTCGCCAGCATCACCGCATGCGTCGCGCGGCGATAGGTGAGCGCGATCGCGGTCTCCTCGGCGAGCAGGCGCGCGCCGTGTTCGAGCCTCTCTCCCTGCACCCGTGCGCGCGCGGCCGGGACGACCGGGGTTGCTGTCATTCCGCCGCGATCCGCCGGCTCTGGCGCGTGAAGGCGTCGTATTCCGCCTGCCATGCCGAGGGCCCGTTGGAGGGTGAGACCTGAACCGCCGTCACCTTGTATTCCGGGCAGTTCGTCGCCCAGTCGGAATAATCCGTGGTCACCACGTTGGTCTGCGTCGCGGGATGATGGAACGTGGTGTAAACGATGCCAGGCGCCACCCGCTCCGTGATGCGCGCGCGCAGCGAGGTCTCGCCGGCGCGGCTCGCAACCCGCACCCAGTCGCCGTCGCGTATGCCCCGTTCCTCCGCGTCGTGCGGGTGGATCTCCAGCCGGTCCTCCTGGTGCCAAACCGCGTTCGCGGTGCGGCGCGTCTGCGCGCCCACGTTGTACTGGCTCAGGATGCGTCCGGTCGTGAGCAGCAGCGGGAAGCGCGGTCCCACCTTCTCGTCGGTCGGCACGTATTCGGTGACGACGAAATTGCCCTGCCCGCGGACGAAGCCGCCGACATGCATCACCGGCGTACCCTCCGGTGCCTTCTCGTTGCACGGCCATTGCACGGAGCCGAGCCTGTCGAGCTTGGCGAAGGAGACGCCGGCGAAGGTCGGGGTCAGCGCCGCGATCTCGTCCATGATCTCCGCGGGATGCCTGTAGTCCATCGCCATACCCATCGCGCGGGCGATGAGCTGGGTGATCTCCCAGTCGGCGTAGCCGGCCCTCGGCGCCATCACCCGCCGCACGCGCCCGATGCGCCGCTCCGCATTGGTGAAGGTCCCGTCCTTTTCGAGGAAGGTTGAGCCGGGCAGGAAGACATGCGCCCAGTTCGCCGTCTCGTTGAGGAACAGGTCCTGCACGACGACGCATTCCATCGCGGCCAGGCCGGCGGTCACGTGGTGCGTATCCGGGTCGGACTGCACGATATCCTCACCCTGGACGTAAAGCCCGCGGAACGAACCGTCGAGTGCCGCGTCGAACATGTTGGGAATGCGCAGCCCCGGCTCCGGGTCAAGTGCAACCCCCCAGAGCGCCTCGAAGGAATGTCGTGTCGCCGCGTCCGAGATATGGCGGTAGCCAGGCAGTTCGTGCGGGAACGAGCCCATGTCGCAAGAGCCCTGGACATTGTTCTGCCCGCGCAGTGGATTCACCCCGACGCCGGCCCGGCCGAGATTGCCGGTGGCCATCGCAAGGTTCGCGATCGCTATCACCGCGGTGCTGCCCTGGCTGTGCTCGGTCACGCCGAGGCCGTAATAGATCGCGGCGTTGCCGCCGGTGGCGTAGAGCCGGGCCGCCGCGCGCAGCGTCGCCGCCGGCACACCCGTCGTCGATTCCGTCGCTTCCGGTGACCGCGACGGATCGGCAACGAACTCCGCCCACTCGGC
>DAHUXX010000041.1 GCA_027306955.1 Acetobacteraceae bacterium
CGCCTCCGGGCACGCGGCTGCTGGCGCGCCACCTCGCCGCTTCCCGCCCCCAAGCGCCGCCGGAAGCTGTGCGCCACGAGGGCGCGCGTACCCTCGTCAACTGGCTCGGCTGCGCCGGCGCGTCACCGCCGTGACCGATCCCTCCCTCGCACCCGACGCCGCCCACGTCGCCATCGCCGGCATGGTGTTCGCCAACGCGCACGACGTCGTCACCGTGATGATCGGCGGCGCCCTGATCGCGCTCGGCAACAACTCACTGATCGCGAACTTCCATCCCTACGCCGCGGAACTGTTCCCGACACGCATCGGCGCCCGCGCCGTGGGCTTCACCTCCTCCTGGAGCCGCATCAGCTCGATCTTCATCGGCTACCGGGTCGCCAGCCTGCTCGCCGCCTTCGGCCCGCGCACCAACGGCCGCGCCCTCGAAATCCTCTCTCCCTGACACCCGAACAAAGGCACGCGACGTGAAAATCGGAATCCTCGACGGGGACGATATCGGCCATGAGATCGTCCCCGTCACGGTCGAGGTGATGAAGGCGGCGGCCGCGAAGACCGGGCTCGCCATCGAGTGGGAACAACTGCCCATCGGCAGACAGGCCTATGACACGCTCGGCACCACGCTGCCGGAAGACACGCTGCCGCGGCTCGAGGCGATGGCGGGCTGGGTCCTGGGCCCGATCGGCCACATGGCCTACCCAAAGGTCCGGGAGGCAATCAATCCACATCCGATCCTGCGCAAACATTTCGATCTGTTTGCGAATATCAGGCCGGCCCGATCCTACACCACGCTGCCGTGCCTGCATCAGGGCGTGGATCTCGTCATCGTGCGCGAGAACAACGAGGGCTTCCAGCCGGACCGCAACGTCGTCGCTGGCTGCGGTGAGTTCCGACCGACGCACGATGTCACCATCTCGGTGCGCGTCATCACCCGCGCCGGGTCCTCGAAGGTGGCGCGCGCCGCCTTCGAGCTCGCGCGCACCCGTCGCAAACATCTCACCGCGGTGCACAAGGACACGGTCTTCAAGCTCGGCTGCGGCATGTTCGCCGAGGAGTGCCGCGAGCTCGCGAAGGAATATCCCGACGTCACCTACGACGAGGCGATGGTCGACACTTTCGCCATGCGCCTGGTGATGACGCCGCAGCGCTACGACGTGGTCGTCACCACCAACATGTTCGGCGACATTCTGACGGACGAGGCCGCGGGCCTGGTCGGCGGGCTCGGCATGGCCGCCGGGCTCTCCGCGGGGCCGCGCCACGCCATGGCGCAGGCCACCCACGGCTCGGCGCCAGACATTGCCGGGCGCAACATCGCCAACCCCTACGCCATGATCATGTCGGGCAAGATGCTGTTCGATTGGCTGGGCCGCCAACACAGATCGGATCCGGCGCTCGCCGCCGGCGCCATGATCGGCCGCGCCGTCGAGCACGTCATCGAGCACCGCCTCTCGCTCACGCCCGACCTCGGCGGGGACGGCACCACGGCCGCGATGGCGGAGGCCATCATCGCCCATCTCGGCATCTGATCTCGGCATTTGGCGCATGGCTGCGCTTCGTTGCCAGCGCCGCCCGTCCGGGCTCATAAGCGCTCCTCGTTTCCGGCCCGGTCCGCCCGCGTGGGGCGGCCGCACCAATGAGGAGAAACCTGCCCATGCGTGTTGGCGTGCCCAAGGAAATCAAGGACCGCGAGGATCGCGTCGGCCTGATCCCGTCCTCCGTCTCGGAACTCGTGGGGCACGGCCACGAGGTGCTGGTCCAGCAGGGCGCGGGGCTCGGCTCGGGCGTCACCGACGCTGACTATGTCCGCGCCGGCGCGCGCATCGTGCCGGACGCGGAGACGGTCTGGAGCGATGCCGAGATGATCGTGAAGGTGAAGGAGCCCCTGGCCCCCGAGCGCGCCCGGCTGCGCCCCGGCCAGGTGCTGTTCACGTACCTCCACCTCGCGCCGGACCCCGAGCAGACCAAGGACCTCATCGGCTCGGGCGCCACCTGCATCGCCTACGAGACGGTGACGGACGCCTCGGGCGGCCTGCCGCTGCTGATGCCGATGTCCGAGGTTGCCGGCCGCATGGCGGTCCAGGTCGGCGCGCATTGCCTGGAAAACGCGACGGGCGGGCGCGGCGTGCTGCTCGGCGGCGTGCCGGGCGTGCCGCCGGCGGACGTGCTCATTCTCGGCGGCGGCGTCTCGGGCACCAACGCCACGATGATGGCAATCGGCATGGGCGCCTCGGTCACCGTGGTGGACCGCTCGGCAACCGTGCTGCGCAACCTGGTGGCGCGCTTCGGCGAGCGCGTGCGCACGGTCTTTTCCACCCGCGACGCGATCGCGGAGCTGGTTGCGCGCGCCGATCTCATCATCGGCACCGTGCTCATCCCCGGCGCCGCGGCGCCCAAGCTCGTCACCCGCGCCATGCTCGGCACGATGAAGCGGGGTGCGGCCATCGTCGATGTCGCCATCGACCAGGGCGGCTGCACCGAGACCTCGCACGCCACCACGCATTCGGCGCCGACCTACATCGTGGACGGCATCGTGCATTACTGCGTGGCCAACATGCCGGGCGGCGTCGCGCGCACCTCCACCTTCGCGCTCAACAACATGACGCTGCCCTTCGTGCTGGCCCTCGCCAACAAGGGCTGGCGCCAGGCGTTGAAGGACGACCCGCATCTCTGCCGCGGCCTCAACGTCCATGCCGGCCACGTCACCTACAAGGCGGTGGCGGAAGCGCTCGGCCTGGCCTGGGAGGACCCGAAGCAGGCGCTCGCCGCCTGACCGGCCCGCCGGCCGGCGAGGCTTTCAAGCGGCTTTCATCGGACCGGCGTTTTGCGCAAGCCAGAATGCCGCGTCCGGTAGCGGCCTGTTACTCTGTCGGCCGTGAAAATGCCGCGTCGGCATCCTATGTTGCATTGCAGCAACCGGAGCCAATTGACGATGTCCGACCCCCGTTCGACCGCCGCGCCCGCGCGCTACGACGCCCCGGCAATCGTTTTCCACTGGTTGACCGCGATCCTGATCGGCGCCGTCTACGTGCTTGGCCAGCTCCGGTTCGTTGGCGGGCGTGGCGGCGCGCTGATGCACTGGATGGAAAGCACCCATTACGCGCTCGGCCTCGCCGTCGGCGCGGTGGTCGTCCTGCGGCTCGTCTGGCGCGCCACAAACAAGGCGCCGGAGCACGAGCAGGGGCTGGTGGGGCTCGCCGCCTATGCCGGCCACATCGTCCTTTACGTGCTGATGATCGCCACCGTCGCGTTGGGCATTCTGGTCCAATGGCGCGGCGGCCACGCGATCTCCTTCTTCGGCCTGTTCCAGGTGCCGGCGCTGATCAACCTCTCCTTCCTCTCGCGCCACACACTGCTCTCGATGCACGAGTTCGCCGCCAATGGCATCGTCATCGTGGTCGGGCTGCACGCCGCCGCCGCGCTGTTGCACCACTACGTGCTGCGCGACGAGATCCTGCACCGCATGATCCCGTTCAACCTGCAGCTGCCGCGCTCGCGCCGCGTCACCCAGTGGGTTGAGCAGGCCCGCCGCATGCTGCGCGACGCCCTGCCGCTGTAGCCGGCTCGATGTAACCGGCCCCACGCAACCGGGCCGACCCGGCCGCTCGGAACCCCGCGCGGCTACATCGCCATCCGCCGCCGCGCCTCGGCGAGGCACGCATCCCGGTCCGCCTCCGCTCCGCCCGCCAGCCACCAGGCCTCGATCTCGCGCAGCAGTTCGCCCATCGCGCGCCCGCCGGCGATCCCCAGCGCCTCGAGGTCGCGCCCATGCAGCGGAAACGGCGCGACGTGCTCGCCCTCCGCCATCGCCATCGTGGCCGCACCGGCGCCGGCCAGAATCAGCCGCCCGAGCACCACGTCGCGCCCCAGCGTCGCAATCGCCGCCCGCAGCGTCGGCCGTTCCGCCGCCGGCGCCGGCGCCGCAACCAATGCGGCGAGCCGGTCGCGTTCCGCTCCCGAAAGCCGGAGCCGCGCCGCGACCGCGCGCGCCGCCTCCGCCGCGCCCGCGCCGCCGATCAGCCCCGCGAGCCGCACCAGTGCGTCGCCCTTTTCCGGCGCCTCGCCCACCGCCTCCGGCAGCACCGCCGCCAGCACGCCCGTCGCGCGCATCATCTCGAGTGCCTCGGCTGGGGAGGGGGCGGCGAGCAAGCCGCGCACCTCCCGCCAAACCCGCTCCGGCGCCAACCGCGCCAGGCCCGGCACGCCGTCGCGTATCGCCGCGAGCGTCGCCGCGTCCGGCGCCACGCGCCCGAACCGCGCGTGAAACCGGAAGAAGCGCAACACGCGCAGATAATCCTCGGCGATGCGCGCTGCCGGATCGCCCACGAAACGAATCCGCCCCGCCGCCAGGTCGTCGCGCCCGCCATGGAAGTCGAACACGGTGCCGTCGCGGTCCATCGACATCGCGTTGATGGTGAAGTCCCGCCGCCTGGCGTCCGCTTCCCAGTCGGCGCCGAACGCCACCGTCGCGTGCCGCCCATCCGTCGCGAGATCGCGGCGCAGCGTCGTCACCTCGAAGCCGCGGCCCATCGCGATCGCCGTGACCGTCCCGTGCGCGATCCCGGTTGGCGCCGATTTCAGCCCCGCCGCCGCGAGTTCCCGCGCCACCTCCTCCGGCGGCTCCGGTGTCGCCAGATCGACCTCGCCCACCGGCAGTCCGAGCAGATGGTCGCGCACCGCGCCGCCCACCACCCGCGCCCGCGGCAGGGCGGCGAGCACTGCGGCGAGCGGCTTCTCGTCCAGAAATGCCGGCCTCACGGCGTGCCCCGGGGCGCGCCATGCCCGGGCACGATCCGCCCGTTCTCCAGCCGCGCCGGCACATAGGCGTCGCCGCCGGGAATCGACCGCGCCTCGCCATAGATCACCGCGAATGCGCCGAGTGCCGCCACAGCCACCATCGCAGCGAGGACGAAGCGCTTTGTCGCAACCCGCCCCAACACCAGCCAGGCGATGAACAGGCCCGTCGGCACCAGGAACAGCCCGAGATCGAGAGCCCGCAGCACGCGGCGCCTACCGCCGCAGCCGATCGGCGAGCTGCACCAGGATTGCGGCTGTGGCCCCCCAGATGAAATGCCGCGCATGCGGCCAGACCCAGAACTCGCGCCACTCGCCGCGCCGCTGCATCCGCTCGCGCCGCGGTGCCCCGGGGTCCGTCACCACCGAGAGCGGCAGCACGAACACCTCATCCACCTCCGTGGGTTGCGGCCGCAGCCCGGCCAGCACCTGCTCGGCCACCACCCCCACGACCGGTACGATTCCGAAACCGGTTCCCGTGGCATAGGGCGCGAGCCGGCCCAGCACCTGCACATCGGCGGCGGCGAGGCCTACTTCCTCCTCCGCCTCGCGCAGCGCCGCCGCTTCCGGTGAGGCATCCGCGGCGTCGATCCGCCCACCCGGGAAGCACACCTGACCCGCGTGATGGGAAAGCTTCTCGTTACGCTTTGTCAACAGCACGCCGGGTTCGGCGCCGTTCACCATCGCGACCAGGACAGCTGATGGAATCAGCGTCCCACCCTCGCTCGGGTCCGCTTCTCCTCCCGCCACATCGAGCCGCGCCCGCAGCGCCGTGCCGTCCAGCACCTAGATCTCGTCCAATTCGTCCGCGGCGCCGTCCGCCGCCGGCATCTCGCCGAGCGGGAAGTAGCAGCCCTCGCTCCACACACCGAGCAGCGTGCGCCCCATTACCTGGCGCGGCTCCGCCAGCGCCACCAGCTCGTAATACACCGCGCGGCAGATCCGCGCCTCCACCGGAAAGCGCCCGCTGCCGGCCGCCAGATGCAGGTAGGGCGTCGGCTCGCACGTCAAGAGGTCGTGCGCGACCCGGATCGGGTGCTCACGTCCCGCGCAGACCAGCTTGTCGACGTTGGTGCGGAAGGTCAGGCACTGCGTGCGCCCCATGCCGTGCCAGTCGAGCTCGACGGCGATGAAAGGCACGTCCTCCACCTCGATGCGCCCGCGCTCGGCCGGCGTCTCCAGCCAATAGCTGCCGTCCGCCTCGCGCTTGAGCACGGAGGCGAAGAGGCAGACGAGTTCTTTCCGCCCGATCGGCGAGTTCCGATACAGCCAGGTGCCGTCGCGCAGGATGCGGAAGGGGAGGTCGCCGCATTCCACCGGACCTCGCCGCGCCGCGCCCGGCATGGCGGCACAGCCATTCCCTGGCCGGAGTGTCGGCAGCGCGGGCAAGGGGGTGCTGCGCATCTCCCTCATCGCCCGGTTCCCGCCGCCAACCCGCCACAAGGCGTCATCTTCGCAAGGTCCTTCCGCAACCGATGACAAGCTTCCCTGTCGCAACCGGATATAGGTAGCATGCCCACCCCGGTCAAAGACCCGGCAGGTGAAGACCGGGGACAAAGAGGTGGCGGGCAAAGCCGGGGGCAGGCCGGCGGCTTGTTTCCCAACCCGCCATCGCGCGACAAGGCGCGCGCCCCCTTGAAGCCGCGTGCCCGGAGAGACCCTGATGTCCACGACCACCACCACCGGTACCGATCTCCTCGCCGAGGCCGAGGCGCTGTCGCCCGCCATTGGCGCCGTCCGCGCCCAGATCGGCCGCGCCATCTGGGGCCAGCGCGAGGTAGTGGACGAGGCGCTGATCACGCTGCTCTCTGGCGGCCACATGCTCATCGTCGGTGTCCCCGGCCTCGGCAAGACGCGCCTGGTCGAGACGCTGGGCACGGTGCTCGGCCTCGCCGCCAAGCGCGTGCAGTTCACCCCCGACCTGATGCCCGCCGACATCCTGGGCTCGGAGGTGCTGGAGGAACAGGACGGCAAGCGCTCCTTCCGCTTCGTTCCCGGCCCCGTCTTCTGCCAGCTCCTGATGGCCGACGAGATCAACCGCGCCTCGCCGCGCACCCAGTCCGCCTTGCTGCAGGCGATGCAGGAGCGCCGCGTCGCGGTCGGCGGCGTCGAGCACAAGCTGCCCGCGCCCTTCCACGTGCTCGCCACCCAGAACCCGATCGAGCAGGAAGGCACCTACCCGCTGCCGGAGGCGCAGCTCGACCGCTTCCTGCTCGAGATCCGCATCACCTACCCGGAGGAAGCCGACGAACGCGCGATGCTGATCGCGACCACCGGTGCGGCCGAGGCGCGCCCGGTCCAGGCGATGGACGCCGCGACGCTGATGGCCGCGCAAAACCTCATCCGCCGCGTGCCGGTGGGCGAGAGCGTGGTGGACGGCATCCTGTCCATGGTCCGCGCCGGCAGGCCCGAGACCACGGACGACGAGACCATCCGTCGCCACGTCGCCTGGGGCCCGGGGCCGCGCGCGGCGCAGGCGCTGATGCTCGCCGCCCGCGCCCGCGCCATCCTGGAATCGCGCCTCTCGCCCAGCCTCGACGACGTCGCGGCGCTCGCTCCCGCGGTGCTGCGCCACCGCATGGCGCTCTCCTTCTCCGCCCGCGCCGACGGGGTGACACTGGCCGAGATCATCGCCCGCCTGGTCGCCCGCCTGGGATGACGGCTTCCGCCACGGGTCCACGCGCGGCGGCGCACCGGGCGGGGTCGCTCGGCGCCGGCCTGCCGCCGCTGCTCGTCGCCGCCGAGCGCGTTGCCGCCACCGTGGCGCAAGGCGTGCACGGCCGGCGCCGCGTCGGGCAGGGCGACAGTTTCTGGCAGTTCCGCCCCTACATCGCCGGCGACGAGGCCTCGGCGATCGACTGGCGCCAGACCGCCAAGGGTGACCGCGCCTATGTCCGCGATACGGAATGGGAGGCGGCGCAGACCGTGCTGCTCTGGTGCTACGGCGGCGCCACGATGCGCTGGCGCTCGCGCTTCGCCACGGTGGAGAAGGGAGAGCGCGCCGAGCTGCTGCTGCTCGCCCTCGCCTCGCTCCTGCTGCGCGCCGGCGAGCGCGTGGCACTCCTCGGCCGCCGCCCGGTCGCCGGCCGCCACGCCCTGGAGCGCCTCGCGATGAGCCTGGAGCGCGAGACGGCGGACAGCCTGCCCGGCCCGATCACCGCGATGGAAATGCCGCCGCCGCGCCACGCCGCCTGTGTGCTGATCAGCGATTTCCTCGACCCGCTGGAGGAGATCGGGGCCGCCATCACCCACCTCG
>DAHUXX010000049.1 GCA_027306955.1 Acetobacteraceae bacterium
AGAGCAGCACGCTGGCGGCCATCTGCATCATGCTGATCCCCTGGGCCCTCTGGGTAAGCCGCCATGCGCTCATGGTTCCCATGCCGCGCCTGCGGCGCATCGGCGGCATTGGTCTCGCGGTGATGTACCTCGTGACCTGCATCGGCACCTTCGCTCGCACGGGGCTGGTGGGCATGGCTGTGTTGGGCGCCGTGATGTTTATCGAATCGCGACGGAAGTTCGCTACCATCCTTGCCATGATCCCCGTCGTTGTCGGCCTCGCGCTTTTTGCCCCGAAGTCATGGACGGCGCGCATGGACACGATCACGAACTACCAGGATCACACCTCCGCGATGAACCGAATCGAGGTCTGGAAGTGGACGCTGCGGTTCGCGCAATCCCATCCGCTCGGCGGCGGGTTCAACGCCTTCTACGTCGACGTCATCCACGTACCCAGGCTGGACCCCAGCCAGCCCGCGTACGTGATCCACGGCCTCGCCTTCCACAACGCCTTCATGGAGGTGCTCGGCGAGCAGGGTTACCCTGGCCTTGCCATTTTCCTGGCGCTCATCGTGGGAACGTGGCTTTCGCTCAGGCGCACCGCGCGGCGCTGCCGCGGCAACCCGGACCTGCTGTGGTGCGAGGATCTCGCCAAGGCATTCATCGTGGGGCTGATGGTGCTGGTGCCGTGCTCCATGTTCATCGGCATCGGTTTCCAGCCGTTCTACTGGTATACTTTCGCGCTGGGTGCCTCGCTCAGCGAATACGTCCGCCGCGCCACGCAGCAATCGGCGACCGCCTCTGATCGTGTTCGGGTGCTGGGTTTCAGGCCAGCCTTGTCGGAGGCACGTTGACGCGGCCGCTCAAGGCATCACCTTGCCGAGACCTTGCAGCGGCATGACGCGACCCTTGAACTTGTTTCCCGTCAGGATCGCCTCGTCACGAGTAATATTATACACGAAATAGGTCGGATATGGCATATCGTTGGTAAAGGTGTTGTCCTTGATGATGAAACCCCGACTGAGATGTGTCACCCCTTCCTCGCCGATCATGATCGCCGTGGTGTGGTTCTCGGACTTGGGTCCTTTTTCCATCGTGTTCCCCTCGATCAGCACGTTGCCGCCGTTGGGGATGTCGATCAGGTAGCTGGACGTGCCATTGGGCCCGTCCTCGATCGTGCAATCGATGACCTGGGTATCGGCGGCGCGTGACTTGATGTTGTGACCCTGGTGCGTGTCGGAGAACACGCTGTGCTCCACGACGAGCTTCTTGAAGTTGCCGATATAGATGCCGTGCGCACAGGCGCCGTCGCAGAGGCCGTTGCGGCGGAACACACTGTTGCGGATGGTAATCGTCGCTTTCGGATTGTCGGCTGCGAGGATTCCCTCCTCGTTGTTGATGAACCGCACGGCATCGACGGTGAGATTACCACCTTCCGCGCGGATGCCGGCGCCGTTGTGGTCGACCACCGCGGCGCGCGTGAGTGTCATGTTGCGCACCGTGATGTTGTCGCCGTCGATCACCAGGATCGCTTTTCCGCCGCAGGTCTTGTCGGACATGATGACGGCCTTGGCCGGGCCCTTGCCCTCGATCGTGATGTCGTTCTGGCGCACGAAGGCGCAATCGAGATAGTCGCCGGGCAGGATCTGCACCGTGTCGCCGGGCTTGGCTGCGGCGATCGCCTGCGAGGGCAGCTTGTAGGTCTGGCCCGGTCCGGCGACCAGCGTCGCGGCCAGAGCCGGCATCGCGGCAAAAGCCAGGGCGGCGGCGAGCGCGAGGCGGGTGAGGTTCACGGTGCGTCTCCTGGTTCGGGTGGATTCGCGGGTGGCGATCGCGCGTATAGCACGCGCAGCCGCGCGCGTACTCTGCCGGCACGATGGCGCAACAACGCCGCGAGCCCCCGCGGATGCCGCCAATCGGCCACCAGCAGCCCCACGCGCTGCCGGCGCTCGCTGGTCCAGAGCCGCTTGTAGGTGTCATCACCGCGGCCGAAGTCGAAGCTCGCGATACCCTCCTCGCCGATCAGCCGCCGAAGCATCGCTTCCGTCAGCAGCGATCCCGGCGAGGCCGCCCGGTCGCGCTCGTCGTGCGCGAGCTTCAGCAGCGTGGCGTGCCGCCGGTCGGCGCGCAGCGCCCAAAGCTGGGCCGCCACCGGCCGCGCGCCGTCGCGCAGCAGGCCCAGCCGCACCAGGCCCTCGGCGGCGAGGTTGCGCATCAGCGTCGGGTTGAACGCCGGGAACGGTTCGGGCTCCTTCCAGCTGCGCGCGTAGATCGCCTCGTAATCCGCGATCGCCGCCTCGAGCGCGGCACTTGGCTCGGTCACCACGTCGAGCGCGAACGCCGCCTTGCGTGCGCGCCGCCGCAGTGTCGAGCGCAGCGCCCCGGGACGCGCCGCGAGATAGGCATCCCAGCTCCGTCCGCCGAGTTCCTCGTGCCAGTTGGCGAAGTGCCGGAAGCGCCGCACCGTCAGACCGGCATCGCGCAGGCCCGCGGCAAAGGCGGCCAGGCCCGGCCATTCCGCGGGGATCGCGTCGAGCCGCACCAGCCCCTCGCGCCTCAGCACGAGGCCGATCGCGGCGGCGTCGGCAACGTCCACCTCGTCCGCCAACGGCCGCCACAGGCAGGTGTAAGCATTGGCGAGCGAGCCCGTGACGGACCCGGAGGCCAGTGCCAGCGCCAGGACCGGCTGGCCGCCCCGGCGTACCGCGAGAAAGCGCGGGCGCTCGCCCGGCGCCAGCCCCGCCTCCAGCATCGTCCGCCACCACGTCGCGCCGAGGAACAAGCTGGACCGCCCGCCCGCCGCGACCAGCGGGCCTAACGGCGACCAGTCACTATATTCCTCGACGCCGGCTCTCGTGCGTCCGCTCACCACCTTGCCCGCAACCAGTAGTAGAGCAGTCCCACCGCCTCGTGGATCTCGAGCTCGGACCGTGCCAGCGCGTAGGGATCCGGAATCAGTGCCGGGAGGAGGCGGCGGGGCATTGCCGCGAGGCGCACCGGCGCGGCCGTCGCCACGATCCCCGCATGGCGGAAGGCCATGATGGCGCGCGGCATGTGGCCGGCGTCGGTGACCAGGTAGACGGCATGGATTCCGGCCGCGAGCAGCAACGGCGCCGACGACGCCGCGTTCTGCCAAGTGCTTTCGGAGCGGTTCTCGACCCAGCGCGCCGAAAGGCCGAAGCTCGTCTGCAGCTCCTGCGCCATCAGCGTGCCCACGGGGGGCGTGCCTGGCAGCACCACGCCGCCGGTCACGAGGATGGGCAGGCCGGTGCGCCGCGCCAGGCGGGCGCCCGCTTCGATCCGCTGCAGCGTTACCGGCCCGACACTCGCCGCCGGTTCCAGCGCGCCGGGCGCGCTCGCCCGCACCTCGGCGCTGAGGATCACGATGGCGCGCGGCGGGTCCTGGGCCGACGGCTCGAGCCGCAGTCCGCTCTGCAACGCGATCTCCATGAGCGTCGGCACGATCGGCAGCGCCATGATCAGCACCAGGACCAGCGCCGCCCGTCCGAGCCAGCGTAGGATGCGCCTCGCGCGCTTTGGCCAGGGCAGGACCACGGCGGCGATCCCGCCGATCAGCAGGTTTCCGGGTGGCAGCAGCAGCGCGGAAGGGAGCGGACCAAGCGACACGCGATCATCCTCGATCGTCGCAAGCTGCCCGATGCGCGCCGGCCGCGATAGGGGAAACGGCCATCGCGTCCGTCGCGGGCGTTGACACGAAAAGGTCCGCGCCGCACTGGCAGGATATGGCAACGGTCACGGTCTCGCGGATCGAGCCGGGGGACGCGGCGGCGTGGGAAGCGCTGGGGCGGCGCTGGCGCGCGCTCGAGCCGCTGGCTGGCGCCTCCTTCTTCACCTCCTGGACCTGGGTCGGCTGTCTGGCGACGGAACGCTTCGACGACCCATTGCTGGTCGCCGCCGAGGCTGCGGGGGAGACGGTGGCGCTCGCCCTGTTCAACCGCCGCCGGCGCTGGTTCGGCCGCACACGGCTGTGGCTGCACGAGTCTGGCCGCCATGCGCTCGACACACCCTTCATCGAGCACAACGGCGTGCTCACCCGTGATCCCGGGCTGATCGGCGATTGCCTGCGCGCCGCCCTGCGCCATGGCCATCTGGTGCTGAGCGGCGTCGAAGAGCCGACGCTGCTGGCCGCGCGCGGGGTGGGCAAGACGTGGCGGCGGGAGAATCCGCGCCCGGCGCCCTGGCTCGATCTCGGCCGCGTGCGAGCTGCGGGCGGGGTGTTGCCGCTGCTCTCCGCCAACGCGCGCCAGCAGCTTCGCCGTGCGCGCCGCGCGCTGGAAGTCGCCGGGCCGCTCGCCCTTGCCCGCGCCGCCGACGGGGGCGAGGCGGTGGCCTTCCTGCGCGAGATGGCCGGGCTGCACCAGGCGTCCTGGCGCGCGCGCGGGCATCCTGGCGCCTTCAGCGAGCCTTTCTTCGCCCGGTTCCACGAGGCGCTGCTGAGCCGCGCGGGGCCACGCGGCGAGGCGGAGTTGTTGCGGGTTACCGCGGGACCCCGGTTGCTCGGCCTGCTGTACAATTTCATCCATGCCGGTCGAGTGATGGCCTACCAGTCGGGCTTCGCCGGCGCCGAGGCCGGGCGCAGCATCGGCCAGATCTGCCACTGGCTGGCGATCGACGACCATGCCGCCGCCGGGCGGAGTGTTTACGATTTCCTGGCCGGGGAGGCGCGCTACAAGTCGCGCTTCGCGAGCGCGCACACGGACATGCATTGGCTTGACCTCGAGCGATGACGTCTTGCCTGATGCAGCGAATCGAAACGATGGATTAACGGTGGCGGGCGATAAGGGTCCGTCCCTTCTCGTCGGAGTCGCTCCATGGATGCCGTGCCTGCCGCCACCAGCTTCCAACCGCTCTCAGCTCCCGCCAGCCATGGTCCGGTGCAGGATGCCTGGCGTCATGAGGTCTGGGATGAGGAGCGCGACCGGCTGCCGCCCGGTTCCGCCTATCCGATCATCCTGCTGCTGTCCGTCGGTACCTGGGCGCTGATCGCCACCGTGGGGCTCTGGCTCTACCGCGTTCTCGGCTGACCTTTTCGTCTCGTGCGTTGGGGGCTATGGCGGGGCCGACCGCCACCCCCGGAGGCACGAGATGGCCGACCAGCCCCAGACGACCCGACCCGAGACGATCGGGACCCTGCTCGCCCGCGGTCACGCCGCGGCGCCCGCCATTGGCGCCACCCACGAACCCAGCGCCGCCCCCCGTCCGCCGCTGACCTATGCCGTGCTGCGCAAGCTGGCCGGATCCACCGTCGCCAGCCTCAACGCGATGGGCATCGGCCGCGGCGACCGCGTGGCGCTCGTGCTGCCCAACGGGCCGGAAGCCGCCTCCACCTTCGTTACCGTCGCCTGCGCGGCCACCACCGCGCCGCTCAACCCTGCCTATCGCGCGGACGAGTTCGCGTTCTACCTCGATGATCTCGGCGCCAAGGCGCTGTTGGTGGCGCGCGGCGTGGACAGCCCTGCCCGCGCGGTTGCCGCCGAGCGTGGCATCCCCGTCGTCGAGGTCATACCCGGCGAGGAAGCCGGCAGCTTCACCCTGGCGCCGGAGAAGGCGCTCGCCGGCAGCCCCGCGCGCGCGGGCATGGCGGGGCCGGACGACATCGCGCTGGTGCTGCACACCTCCGGCACCACGGCGCGGCCCAAGATCGTGCCGCTCAGCCACCGTAACGTCGCGGCCTCGGCCACGCATATCGGCGCGTCGCTGGCGCTCACGCCGGATGACGCCTGCCTCAACATCATGCCCCTGTTCCACATCCACGGGCTGATCGCGGCGGTGCTGTCCTCGCTCGGCGCCGGCGCCTCCGTGGTCTGCTCGCCAGGCTTCAACGCGTTCCGCTTCTTCGCCTGGTTCAACGCCACACGGCCCTCCTGGTACACGGCGGTACCCACCATGCACCAGGCGATCCTGCCGCTCGCCGGGCGCAACCGGGAGACGATCTCGTCCGGCCGGCTGCGGCTGATCCGCTCCTCGTCCTCCTCGCTGCCGCCGCAGGTGATGGAGGAGCTGGAGCGCACCTTCGGCGTGCCGGTGATCGAGGCCTACGGCATGACCGAGGCCGCCCACCAGATGGCCTCCAACCCGCTGCCGCCGCATGCGCGCTTCGCCGGTTCCGTGGGACGCGCCGCGGGACCCGAGGTCGCGATCATGGACGACGAGGGCAACATCCTGCCGCCCGGCGAACTCGGCGAGGTGGTGATCCGCGGCCCCAACGTCACCGCCGGCTACGACAACAACCCGGACGCCAACGCCAAGGCCTTCACCAACGGCTGGTTCCGCACCGGCGACCAGGGCACGCTCGACGAGCACGGCTATCTGCGCCTCACCGGCCGGCTCAAGGAGATCATCAACCGCGGCGGCGAGAAGGTCTCGCCGCTGGAGGTGGACGCGGTCCTGATGGATCACCCGGCCGTCGCCCAGGTCGTCACCTTTGCGGTGCCGCATGACAAGCTCGGCGAGGAAGTGGCCGCCGCCGTTGTCCTGCGCGAGGGGCAGTCGCTGGGGGAAGCGGCGCTGCGGGAATTCGCGGCGACGCGCCTCGCGGCCTTCAAAGTGCCGCGCCGCATCCTGTTCATGCCGGAGATCCCGAAAGGGGCGACCGGCAAGCTCCAGCGCATCGGGCTCGCGGCGAAGCTCGGGCTCACCGCGTGAAAATCGCCGTCTTCGGCGCGGGTGCCATCGGGGGACTGATGGCCGCGCGCCTGGCGGCGTCCGGCCAGGAGGTGACGGTGGTCGCGCGCGGCCCACACCTGGCCGCGATGCGCGAGCACGGGCTCCGGCTCATTTCCGGTGACGAAACGATCACGACGCACCCGCGCGCCTGCGCCAATGCCGAGGAGGCGGGTGTGCAGGACGCGGTGATCGTGACACTGAAGGCGCATTCGCTGCCCGGGGTCGCCGCCGACATCGCGCGCATGATGTCGCCGGAGACGATGCTGGTCACCGGCGTCAACGGCATTCCCTACTGGTATTTCCACGGGATCGATTCACCGTGGCGCGGCCGCGTGGTGGAAAGTGTCGACCCCGGCGGCATCATCTCGCGCACGTTGCCGCCCGCCCAGGCGATCGGCTGCGTCGTCTATCCCGCGGCGGAGGTGATCGAGCCCGGCGTCGTCGAGCACACCTACGGCGACCGTTTCAGCCTCGGCGAGCCGGACGGCTCGCGCTCCCCGCGCGTCGAGGCACTGTCGAAGGCGCTGATGGCGGCGGGCTTCAAGGCGCCTGTACGCCCGCGCATCCGCGACGAGATCTGGGTCAAGCTCTGGGGCAATCTGACGTTCAACCCCGTCTCGGCGCTCACCGGCGCGACGCTGGACCGCATCACGGGACAGCCGGACCTGCGTGCGCTCTCGCGTGCGATGATGCTGGAGGCGCAGGCGGTGGCGGAGGCGCTGGGCGTTCGTTTCGCGATCGACGTGGACAAGCGCATCGAGGGCGCGGCCGAGGTCGGCGCGCACAAGACCTCGATGCTGCAGGACCTCGAGCGCGGCCGGCCGATGGAGATCGACGCGCTGCTCGGCGCCGTCGTCGAGCTCGGCACGCTCACCGGCCACGCGATGCCGCTTTGCGCCGCGGTGCTCGCGCTGGTGCGCGAGCGGGCGCGGCAGGCGGGGTGTTACAGCGGGTAGGTCGGGTCTTTCCTGTAAGAAAGAACCAAAGAACTTTTGTCCGCCGCGATCAGTCGTCGGCCATGTAGGCGCCGATGTGCTGGGCGAGCTCGGGGTCGCGCCGGGCGATGGTGACGCCGTAGAGTGCTGCGATCACCAACACCGCGAGCGCCACATAGGGAAAGATGTTGAACGGCCAGCTCTGCCCCGGCTGGACCAGGCCCCACAGCGGCAGCAGCATGAACAGCGTGCCCGCCAGCGGCACGACGAGGTGCCGGATGGGGCGGAACTGGTCGCGGTGACGGCGCAGCATGAAGGCCGGCAGCGCGAGATTGGTCGCCATGTACACGAGGATCACCGGAATGGTGCCGAGCGTGCCGGCGTCGCCGAAATAGTCCAGCGCCGAGATCCCGCGCCCCCAGCCGAAGATCACGACCGAAGCAAAGGCGATGATCAGGAACGCCCAGGTCGCGACATATGGCGTGCGATGGTGCGGGTGGATCTTGCCGAAGAAGGCCGGCAGCAGCCGCTCGCGCCCCGAGTTGAACAGGATGCGCGCCTGCGAGTTGGTGAGTGCGATGAGGGAGCTCAGGATCGAGGTGAGGCCGGCGAGATAGGCGAGCGCCACCAGGCCGCCTGCCGAGGTTTTCATCGCATCGATGAAGGGAATATCCGACTTGCCGATGGCGGTCGCGTTCATGTGGAAGGCGACCGTCACCGCATAGGCGAGGAAGATGTAGAAGATGCCTATTGCGATTGTCGCGGAGACCAGCGCCCGCGGCACGTTGCGTCGTGGCTCCGCGGTCTCCTCGGCGAGCATCGCCGAGTTCTCCCAGCCGATGAACAGATAGATGGCAAGCGGGAAGCCCGCGCCGAGACCAGCGAGCCCGCCCGAGAGATTCGACGGCAGGAACGGCGCGATCGACAGCGAGCCGGCGTTGGCGGCCAGCATCACGACACCGCCCACCAGAAGCAGTACGAGTTCGAAATAAAAGAAGATCGCCGCCCAGCGGGTCGAGAGGCTGATGCCGCGCATCACCAGCATGCCCGCTATGATCGCGGCCACGGCGCAGACCAGCGGCCAGGGCAGCGAGGCGCCGGTGAAGAATTTCAGCGTGTCGACAAACCAGCCGCCGGAGATCGCGACCACCGAGGAGGCGGCGATGATGTAGCCGAACGTGACGAAGACGGAGACCGCGGCCCCGACCGCCGGCCCGAAAGCCAGCCCCGTGAACGTGACGAAGGAGCCCGTCGAGGGGCGATAGCGGGTGAACTCCGCCAGCGTGTTGGTGAGAAAGAGGATGGCGATCATCGCCGTGATGATCGTCACCGGTGTCGCGATACCCGCCCCGCCGGCGATGACGCCGAAGCCGAAGAAGAAGCTCATTGCCGGGGCGATGTTGGCCATGGTCGAGGCGACGATCTGCGGCAGGCCGAGCGTGCCCCGTTGCAGCCGCTCGCCGTGGGCGGCGATGGACGTCATGTGGTTCCTCCCCGGCCCCGCAGGGCCTTGAAGTTTGCTGCGGGTAACACCCGGTGTGGCGCCGCGTCCATGGCAAACGCGGCAACCACCGGGAACCGAGGGGAAAAATCCCCTCTGCTTCTCTTTCCTCAGAAAAAGAAGCAGCCGATTCCTATGTTCTGAGCCAATCCCTGACTTCCCGTTTTAGGAACGCGAACTCATCAGGGATTCCGTTTGGCGCTCCGGCGCGGTGGCCCCAGATGCTCTGGATCGGCGCCAGCCGCGCGTGGCGCAGGTGCGCCGCCTCGGCCTCGTTGTCGGCGACGCGGAAATACAGGTCCGTTGTCGAGGGCAGCAACAGCACCCGCGCCTCGATCGCCCGCAGCGCGGCCGGGAGGTCGCCGCCGTCGGCGATATCCCCGGCCTCCCAGGTCTTGAGCTGGGCATAGAGATTGGCGGCGCGGCGCTTGTCGTTGCGCTCCTCCCAGTCGGTGCGCAGGAAGGTTTCCAGGTCCGGCGCGCCGAGGGCGGTGATGTGCAGCCCCGCGCGGTAGAAATCCTGGCTCAGCGCCCAGCCAGCATAGATGTGCCCGAATGCCTTGAGATTGAGGCGCGGCTCGGCCGAGAAGCGTCCGTTGCCGAGGTGCTCGGGTGCGGCCTCCAGCGTGCGCAGCAGGGAGGACAGGAAGACCCGGTTGTGCACCGCTGTCCTGGCGCTGCCGCAGACCACGATGGCACGTTCCACGCCCGGGCGCGTCGCCCAGTGATAAGCCTGCTGCGCGCCCATCGAGAACCCATAGACGGCGGCAAGCCGCTCGATCCCCCACTGCTCGCGCAGCAACCGCGCCTGCGCTGCCACGACGTCGTGATAGGTGACGACCGAAGGATAGCCTGGCGTTTCGGCCGCCCCCGAGGAAAGCCCGTTGGAGAACAGGTTCGGGATGACGATGAACCAGCGCCCCGGATCGAGCAGGGAATCCGGCCCGATCGCCCATTCCATGTCCGCGTGCTGCGCGGTGTACGAGCAGGGGTAGAGCACCACGTTGTCGCGCGCCGGCGAGAGCGTGCCGTGTGCGCGCCAGACGATGCGCGCGCGGGAGATGGTGCCGCCACGCGCCACCTTCAGGTCCCCGAGCTCGAAGGCCCCCTCCGCCACCGGCCAGTTCGTCATCGATTTCTTCCGGGTTACTTCTTCTGGGCCTCGGCGAGCCGGCGGCGCAGATCGGCGATCTCGGCGCGCAGTCCCTCGATCTCGGCGTCGCGCGAAGCCGGCGGCGTCGGGTCGCCATGCTCGGGGCGGAACGGGGTGAACAGGCTCAGCGCCCGTTCCATCATGGCGCGGTTCTGCCGCCCCACCTCCTCCATGTCGAAGGGAAAGAAATTCCCCATCGTCTTTTGCATGGCCTCGCGCATCTGCTCCTGCTGGTGCGCGAAGCTCTCCATTGCCTGCTCCAGGTATCGCGGCACGAGATTCTGCATGGAATCGCCGTAGAACCCGATCAGCTGCCGCAGGAAGGCGGTGGGCAGCAGGTTGTGGCCCTTGTTCTCCTCCTCGACGATGATCTGGGTGAGCACGGAGCGGGTGATGTCCTCGCCGGTCTTGGCGTCGTAGACGACAAAATCGCGCCCCCCGCGGACCATTTCCGCCAGGTTGTCGAGCGTGATGTAGGTCGAGCTTTCCGTGTTGTAGAGGCGGCGATTGGCATATTTCTTCACCACCACCGGTGGCACCGCTGGTTTGGGTTCCGTGTCAGCCGGGGAGGGGTCGTTCATGGCGGTCCTCACGGCGAAATTGTCGGCTTTCGTAGCATGCCGCGATGCAACAAGCATAGGCGCCCATTTCGCTGGCGCTTCCCCGCCGGCGCGCGGGCGGCGGTTTGCTGCACCGCGGCCTTAACCGTTTCCGCCTCCGCGCCGGCCCCCTATGATGCGCGGGGCGGGAGCCGGGATGGAGCATGAGCGCGGAGGGCGAGCGGGACGGTCCCGAGGACATGCGGGAGCTGGCGCGCGACTGGATCACACTGGTCGAGACAGAGCTCGCGGCCCTGGCCACCGACCGGGAGGCGCAGGAGGCCTGGACGACGTTGCTGTCCATGTGGGCCGGCGCCGCCGCCGCCATGCTCGCGGCGGTGCCGCGCGGCAAGGCCGGGATAGGTGGCGCGCATGAACACCACGCCCCTCCCGCGCCGGGGCCCGCGTCCCCTCCTGCTGCACCTGACCCTCGCGATGCTGAGATCGAGCGTCTCGGTGGCCGCCTCCGCGACCTCGAGCAGCGCCTCGCGGAACTGGAACGCGGGGGAGGAAGCCCGGACACTGCTGGAGAGGCTGGCCCACACCGGTCCCGACGGGTTTCCCGAGGCGGTGCTGCGCGAGGCGCTCGCCGCCGACCGTGAGCTGATCCGAGGCATCGCCGCCTACCGCCGCCACCCCTGGCATCGCGACCTGCCCGAGCCCCCGCCGATCTGGTCCGAGGGCGGCTCGCGGCTTCTTGATTATGGTGGGAGTGGTCCCACGGTGCTGTTCGTGCCCAGCCTGGTGAACCGTGCCCACGTGCTGGACCTCGCGTCGGATCTTTCCATGATGCGCTATCTCGCCGGCTCGGGGCTGCGACCGCTGCTGCTGGACTGGGGCTGGCCGGGCGAGGCGGAGCGCGCCTTCACGCTCACCGACTACATCGCGGGCAGGCTGGAGCGGGCGCTCGCGTTTGCCGCGGCGGAGCGGCCGGTGGTGCTCGCGGGCTATTGCATGGGCGGTGACCTCGCCCTTGCCGCGGCACTTCGCCGGTCGGAGCTGGTGCGCGCGCTGGCGCTGCTGGCGACCCCGTGGGATTTCCACGCCGCCGGCGTGGAGCTGGCGCAGGCGCTGGCCCGGCTGCTGCCGCTCGCCGAACCGTTGCTCGCCTTCTCCCGCACCCTGCCGGTCGATGCGCTGCAGCTCCTCTTCGCCATGCTCGACCCCTGGGGGATCGCGCGCAAATACCGGGGCTTCGCCCGCCTCGACCCGGACGGCCCCCGGGCGCGGCTGTTCGTGGCGCTGGAGGACTGGCTCAACGACGGCGTGCCGCTCGCGGCCCCCGTAGCGCGCGAGTGCCTGGCTGGATGGTACGGCGAGAACACGCCGGCGCGCGGCGCCTGGCGCGTCGCGGGGCTGCCAGTCGAGCCGCAGGCGCTGCGCATGCCCGCCTTCGTCGCCGTGCCCTCGCGCGACCGCATTGTGCCGCCGGAATCCGCCGCGCCGCTGGCGCGCCTCATTCCCGG